>NZ_JBEAJL010000014.1:0-81435 GCF_040065275.1 Klebsiella sp. JB_Kp042 | reverse complement strand
GAAAGCTCAGTCGAAAGACTGAGCTTTTTGTTTTTGCGTTTAAAAAGAACCCCGTTCCGAAAGGTGCGGGGTTTTTTGCTGTGTGGGGTATGCCTCCCCCGGTGGCGCTGCGCTTACCGGGGCTACGGATTCGACATGGGGCTACGCCCCTGTGGCGCGGACAAGCTATGCAGCACTGACTCAGGGAAAAATATCGCCTGAAGTTCTGCTACTGCTTCGCTAACCAGCCGACAATAAATGTCGCAATCTGCGGAATATTATTTAAATCCAACAGCGGAAGTGAGGTCGCGATCGATACATCGCTGGCCACGGCGATGGTATGATCATCCATCGTTAACTCTTCCACACGATGGCCGCTGTTTTGCCGAAAAAGCAGGATCTTAGGCACTGCTTCATGCTTGAAACCCTCGACCAAAACAAGGTCCAGTCTGCTGGCATCCATTCGACTGACCAGCCATGTGAGATCTAATTCCGGCTTCTCGGGTGTTTCGGTCATCAGCGCCCACCGCTGTTCGCTGGCGACAATGGTTTGCGCAGCGCCCGCCTTGCGCAATTCATAGCTATCTTTGCCCGGCTTATCCACGTCCATATCATGATGGGTATGCTTGATCAGACCAGGGCGTAATCCTTGAGCGCACAGCTCAGGAATGAGACGCTTTAATAATGTCGTTTTCCCTGTACCGCTCCAGGCGGCAATCGCTAATAGCGGGATCATGATGGCTCCTGCATACGTTGCAAATCCTCGAGCGTATTCACATTCATAAAAGCCGATTTTACCTCGCTGAAGCTAACCGGATGGCCGCCCATCTGGCGCATGAACACCATTACCCGGCGTTCGCCGCTGGCAAGATAGGCCTCCAGATGCGGAATAATTTGCCGATGCGCCAGCGCAACGGCGGGATGATCCCGTTCGCCGTCATGGGCCCAAACCACCGGCGCAGCGCTTTTTTGCTGGATAAAGCGCTCAACTAAAAATGACGGAATGAAGGGCGTGTCGCAGGGGCAAAAAACAAACCATGGACTCGCGACCTGCTGCATCACAGCAAGCATACCGGCTAAAGGACCCGGGTACCCCGCCTGCGTATCACGAAACACCGGATATCCACTGGCTTGCCACTGCGTAAGGTGACGGTTGGCGCTAATCACTAACTCATCTACCTGCGGAGCTAATGCCTCCGCGACGTGTCGCCAGAGAGGACGTCCATTGAGCAACTGTAATCCTTTATCAATGCCGCCCATTCGCGTGGCCCTGCCGCCCGCCAGCACGACGCCGGTTATCGCCTCGCTTTGCATATGAATATCGCCTCTTTCATTGTGGGATTGACCCTGTTAACTTGTCCCTATCAAGAGTAAGGAGCATGACCATGAAATGTAAACGTCTGAATGAAGTAATTGAACTCCTCCAGCCCGCCTGGCAGAAAGAGCCTGAACTGAACCTGATGCAATTTTTGCAGAAGCTGGCGAAAGAGGCCGGCTATGATGGCGAACTGAGCGATCTTTCCGACGATATTCTGATCTATCACCTGAAGATGCGTGATTCTTCAAAAGATGCTGTCATCCCGGGTATTCAGAAGGATTATGAAGAGGACTTTAAAACCGCGCTGTTGCGCGCCCGCGGCGTAATAAAAGAGTAAAAGGTTGTAAGCGCTGCCGCGTAAAGCGCAATGAGATGATATCCTGAACTATTCGTACGATTATCGGATGTCAGGATGCACGATAAGGCTTTTACTTTTCAGACGCTTCGCCCGGATACCATTATCGATGGATTATTCGATCTGGGTATGCGGGTGGACTCCGGTCTTACCCCGCTGAACAGCTATGAGAACCGCGTTTATCAGTTCCAGGACGAAGAGCGTCATCGCTATGTGGTGAAGTTCTATCGTCCTGAGCGCTGGTCGGCAGCGCAGATCCTTGAAGAACACCAGTTTGCGCTTCAGCTTGTAGAAGATGAAGTGCCCGTTGCTGCGCCGCTGTTATTTAACGACAGTACGCTTCATCAGCATCAGGGATTTTATTTTGCCGTTTTCCCAAGCCTTGGCGGCCGACAGTTCGAGGCGGATAACCTTGATCAGATGGAGTGGGTTGGCCGTTATCTTGGGCGCCTGCACCAGACCGGGCGCAAACAGCGCTTTTCTGCGCGTCCGGAGATTGGCGTGCAGGAGTATCTGCTGGAACCGCGCCAGGTATTTGAACAGTCGACGCTTATCCCGTCAGGCCTGAAGGCCGATTTCCTGAAGGCGACCGATAAACTCATCGCTGCCGTCATGACCCAATGGCACGGCGGCGGGACTACTTTGCGCCTGCATGGTGACTGCCATGCAGGCAATATCCTCTGGCGCGATGGGCCGCTGTTTGTTGACTTAGACGATGCGCGAACCGGCCCGGCGATTCAGGATCTGTGGATGCTGCTCAACGGCGATAAGGCTGAACAGCGTATGCAGCTGGAGACCATCGTCGAGGCCTATGAGGAATTCAGCCCCTTTAACAGCGATGAAATCGCGCTTATTGAACCTTTACGCGCCATGCGACTGGTTTATTATCTGGCGTGGTTGCTCAGACGCTGGGACGATCCGGCTTTCCCGGTTAATTTCCCCTGGTTAACCGGGGAGGATTACTGGCGAGGGCAGACGTCTACTTTTCTCGAGCAGGTGAAGGTTCTACAGGAACCCCCGCTTCAGTTAACGCCAATGTATTAATGTGATATATCCAGGAGAGAGTAAATCATGAAAAAAGTTTGGCTGGCGCTGGCTGGTATGATTCTGGCTTTTAGTGCATCCGCTGCCCAGATCACCGACGGCAAGCAGTACATCACCCTTGATAAGCCGGTTGCTGGCGAGCCACAGGTGCTTGAGTTCTTTTCATTCTACTGCCCGCACTGCTATCAGTTTGAAGAAGTGCTGCATGTCTCTGACAGCGTGCGCCAGAAACTGCCAGAAGGCACCAAAATGACCAAATACCACGTCGAGTTCCTGGGGCCGCTGGGCAAGGAGCTGACGCAGGCATGGGCTGTTGCCATCGCGCTGGGCGTTGAAGATAAAATTACGGCGCCGATGTTCGAAGCGGTGCAGAAAAACCAGACCGTGCAGAGCCTGGCTGACATTCGTAAAGTGTTCGTCGACGCTGGCGTGAAAGGGGAAGACTACGATGCCGCATGGAACAGCTTCGTGGTGAAATCTCTGGTCGCTCAGCAGGAGAAAGCGGCAGCCGATCTGCAGCTGCAGGGGGTACCGGCTATGTACGTCAATGGTAAGTACCAGCTGAACCCGCAGGGGATGGACACCAGCAATATGGATGTCTTCGTCGCTCAGTATGCGGATACCGTGAAGCAGCTGGTTGAGAAGAAATAAAAAAAACGCCGGTCACTGACCGGCGTTACTCTATCTGTTTTACCGTGGCGTCCTTTCTTTGTCCCGCATGATGTCAGTTAACTGACGGTCTTTCTCTTCCCACAGCCCATTCAGCCAGCGCTGGAAGCCACGCTTAAAGTTCTTATCGTTGACGTAATCGCCGTGTAGCTCCTCGCCAATCGGTACCAGATTGATACGAACCACAATGCGCGTCAGTCGGCCGCTTAACATGTCGTAAAACGGCCTTGCATTATTTTCCGGGTAGCACAGCGTAACGTTCAGCAGTTTATCGAACTGCGAACCGAGAACATTGAGCGCCATGGCAATACCTGCCGCTTTCGGTGGTAAAAGATTGTGGTAAGGGGAGCGCGTCTCGCGCTTTTTTGCGTCGGTAAAACGCGAGCCTTCCACGAAATTGACGATAGTCGTCGGATGTGAGCGGAATTTCTCACATGAACGGCGGGTGGTTTCGACATCTTTACCACGGCGTTCCGGGTGACGAATAAGATAGCTACGCGAATAGCGGCGCATAAAAGGCATATCCAGCGCCCAGCAGGCGAGACCGATGAACGGTACCCACGCCAGCTGTTGTTTAAGGAAGTACTTATTCATCGGAATATGCTTGCGGAACAGTACGCACAGCACCACGATATCTGCCCAGCTGTGGTGGTTGCTGATCAGCAGATACCAGTTCTTTTTGTTCAGGCCTTCCAGACCCTGGACGTCCCATTTTAGCCAGGGATTGAGATGCAACAGCAGCGCCAGCCCTTCGCACCAGCAGTACATCATAAAATTGCAAAAAACGGATATAGAGCGCCATACCGCTGGAATGGGGACCAGCAGTTTAATCAGCCCGGCGACGATGATCGGTACAGAGCAGATAACGGTGACTAAGATGGTTAAGGCGATACTCAGCGGAAGTGTTATCGCAGCGAGTAATCTCGACATAGTTAGTTTATTCAGAAAGTTAGGCTGACAAAGAGCGCCTTTAAGCTGCGCAAGGGGCTGATTTTACCAGAAAACGCGGCAAATGACGGGTCTTACCAGAACAGAAAAAAACAAGGATCTTCTATCCACATGGAAGATTAGGTCATCAAATTAATGCCAGGATCGTTGATCTGTTTTTAAGTGATTGATAAATAGTAATTAATACTATTTATTCATTTATTTCCCGGGGCGGATAAGCTGACGTTGTAAAACTATGCACAAAGTTATCCACAAGCTAAGTTGTCGCGCGATCGCGACGATCGTTGAATCTTTTCCGCGAAATGCGGGAAAAATTCAGGATTTCATGCCCGTCTGTGGCATCCTTTATTCATAATCTGATAAACAGGCACGGAAATTATGGTTCAGATCCCAGAAAACCCTCTCATCCTCGTTGACGGCTCCTCCTATCTTTATCGGGCGTATCATGCGTTTCCGCCGCTGACTAACAGCGCAGGGGAGCCCACCGGGGCTATGTACGGCGTACTGAATATGCTGCGCAGTTTGATTCTGCAGTATCAACCGACTCATGCCGTCGTGGTCTTTGATGCGAAAGGGAAAACCTTCCGTGATGAATTGTTCGAACATTACAAATCTCATCGCCCGCCGATGCCGGACGATCTGCGCGCGCAGATTGAGCCGTTGCATAAGATGGTGAAAGCGATGGGGCTGCCGCTGATGGCGGTCCCGGGCGTCGAAGCTGACGATGTGATTGGCACCCTGGCGCGGGAAGCGGAAAGGGCCGGACGTCCGGTGCTGATCAGTACCGGCGATAAAGACATGGCCCAGCTGGTGACGCCGGGGATCACCCTGATCAATACCATGACCAACACTATCCTCGGGCCGGATGAGGTGGTTACCAAATACGGCGTCCCGCCGGAGCTGATTATTGATTTCCTGGCGCTGATGGGCGACTCCTCGGATAACATTCCTGGCGTGCCGGGTGTGGGCGAAAAGACCGCCCAGGCGCTGCTGCAAGGCCTTGGCGGCCTCGATACGCTGTATGCGGAACCGGAGAAAATCGCTGAACTGAGCTTCCGCGGCGCGAAAACGATGGCGGCGAAGCTGGAGCAGAACAAGGAGGTGGCTTATCTCTCTTATCAGCTGGCGACCATCAAAACCGACGTCGAGCTGGAGCTCACTTGTGAAGAGCTTGAGGTGCAGCCGCCGGCGGCAGACGATCTGCTGGCGCTGTTCAGACAGTATGAGTTTAAGCGCTGGACCACCGACGTTGAAGCCGGGAAATGGCTGCAGGCGAAGGGGGGCAAACCGGCTGCGAAACCTGCAGTGCCCGCAGCAGCAGCAGAAGCCGAAGAAGAGGTTGAAGCCGCTACTGCACTTTCAGCAGAACACTATGTCACTATCCTTGATGAGGCCACGCTGCTCACCTGGATCGATAAGCTGAAGCAGGCGCCGCTCTTTGCCTTTGATACGGAAACCGACAGCCTGGATAACATCTCCGCCAACATGGTCGGCCTTTCATTCGCTGTTGAGCCGGGCGTGGCCGCCTATGTCCCGGTAGCGCATGATTACCTTGATGCGCCGGACCAGATCCCGCGTGAGCGCGTGCTGGCGCTGCTTAAACCGCTGCTGGAGGATGAGAAGCTGCTCAAGGTTGGGCAAAATCTCAAATACGATCGCGGCATTTTGGCTAATTACGACATTGAGCTGCGCGGGATTGCGTTCGATACCATGCTGGAATCTTACATTCTCGACAGCGTGGCGGGCCGCCACGATATGGACAGTCTTTCCGACCGCTGGCTGAAGCATAAAACGATTACCTTCGAAGAGATCGCTGGCAAGGGTAAGAATCAGCTCACCTTTAACCAGATTGCGCTGGAAGAGGCTGGTCGCTACGCGGCGGAAGACGCCGACGTCACGCTTCAGTTGCATCTGAAAATGTGGCCGAAGCTGCAGCAGCATGAAGGTCCGCTGAATATCTTCCAGCACATTGAAATGCCGCTGGTGCCGGTGCTGTCTCGCGTTGAGCGCAATGGCGTTAAAATCGACCCCGCCGTGCTGCATGCGCACTCGCAGGAAATTGCCCAGCGCCTGGTTGAGCTGGAGCAGCGGGCGCATGAGATCGCCGGGGAAGCGTTTAATCTCTCCTCCACCAAACAGCTGCAAACGATCCTGTTTGAAAAACAGGGTATCAAACCGCTGAAGAAGACGCCGGGCGGCGCGCCGTCAACCTCTGAAGAGGTACTGGAAGAGCTGGCGCTCGATTACCCGTTGCCGAAGGTGATTCTGGAGTACCGTGGGCTGGCGAAGCTGAAGTCGACCTATACCGATAAGCTGCCGCTGATGATTAACCCCAAAACGGGCCGCGTGCATACCTCCTATCATCAGGCGGTTACCGCCACTGGCCGTTTGTCGTCTACCGATCCAAACCTGCAAAATATTCCGGTGCGTAACGAAGAAGGGCGCCGTATTCGCCAGGCGTTTATCGCGCCGGAAGATTACGTCATTGTCTCGGCGGACTACTCGCAAATCGAGCTGCGCATTATGGCGCACCTGTCGCGGGATAAAGGCCTGCTGACCGCCTTCGCGGAAGGGAAGGATATTCACCGGGCGACGGCGGCTGAAGTGTTTGGCTTACCGCTGGACAGCGTCAGCAGCGAACAGCGGCGCAGTGCGAAAGCTATCAACTTCGGTCTGATCTATGGCATGAGCGCCTTTGGCCTGGCCCGCCAGCTGAACATCCCGCGTAAAGAAGCGCAGAAGTACATGGATCTTTATTTCGAGCGTTATCCGGGCGTGCTGGAGTATATGGAGCGCACCCGCGCACAGGCGAAGGAGCAAGGTTATGTTGAAACGCTGGATGGCCGTCGACTCTATTTACCGGATATCAAGTCCAGCAATGGCGCTCGTCGCGCCGGTGCGGAACGTGCGGCGATTAACGCCCCGATGCAGGGGACGGCTGCGGATATCATCAAGCGGGCGATGATTGCCGTTGATGAATGGCTGCGCAGCGAGAAGCCTCGCGTGCGGATGATCATGCAGGTTCACGATGAACTGGTCTTTGAAGTGCATAAAGATGAGCTTGATGCCGTATCGAAAAAGATCCACGAACTGATGGAGAACAGCACTACGCTGGCGGTACCGTTGCTGGTGGAAGTGGGCAGCGGAGAAAACTGGGATCAAGCGCACTAAGTATACAAAGCGCAACGCGATTTTCTGTAAGTAAGCAACATAACTTATAGAGTTTTGTGAGGATCATTTGAATTTGCTATGTAAATAGTGAAAAAAAACTACAAAAAATGCTTTATCCGTGAGCGAAAGAAGAGTAGAGTTATTCGCGTAGGGTACAGAGGTAAGATGTTCTATCTTTCAGACCTTTTACTTCACGTAATCGGATTTGGCTGAATATTTTAGCCGCCCCGGTCATTTATGACCGGGGCGTTTTTTATTGCGCGAAAGAAAAGTGGCAAAGGAACTGGACACGCTTGTGCTTGATTCTGGAGAGGAACCCGGATAAGGCGCGGTACGCTCTTATCCGGCTGTTCGTGACGATTACTCGTCTGCGGCGCGCTCTTCTTCCTGCGGTGGGATTTCGTTAAACCAGCTATCCAGCTTCTGTCGCAGCTTATCCACGCCAGATTTTTTCAGCGAGGAGAAGGGTTCAACCTGGACATCGCCATTGAAGGCCAGTACCGCTTCACGCACCATATTCACTTGCGCTTTACGCGCGCCGCTGGCGAGCTTATCGGCTTTGGTCAGCAGCACCAGCACCTGAATATCGCTTTCTACCGCCCATTGGATCATCTGCTGATCGAGATCTTTAAGCGGGTGGCGAATGTCCATCAGAACCACCAGGCCCTTCAGGCACAGACGTTTTTCCAGGTATTCTCCCAGCGCGCGCTGCCACTTGATCTTCATCTCTTCCGGGACTTGCGCATAACCATAGCCGGGCAGGTCGACCAGGCGTTTGCCTTCGGCAACTTCGAACAGGTTAATCAGCTGTGTACGTCCGGGCGTTTTGGAGGTCCGCGCCAGGCTTTTCTGGTTGGTCAGCGTATTCAGTGCGCTGGATTTTCCCGCATTGGAGCGGCCGGCGAATGCCACTTCAATACCAGTATCGGCAGGAAGATGGCGGATATCTGGCGCGCTGGTGACAAAGTGCGTCAGTTGATAATTCCAGTTGGTCAAGACGGTCGTCTCCGTTAAAACAGGCTATGGCAGGGATTATACCTGAACAGCAGAAAAAGGCTGTTTTTACCGCACGCCGGTTCTGTAAGTAAAAACCCTGCACTTTGTGAGACATTGGCTATTCTTCGTATAGGACATGCCTGAGAAAAATAAGGCCAATAAATCATAACCATATGAAACTAAATAAATTATAAAAATAGAGAAATCTGAAAGTAGATTTTTAACGGCCAGACTGGTTGTCGATTTTTGTCAACACGGTAAAGTAATACACAACGGCGAGGATGCTGAAAAGGATGAGGACTCAGGACGAGGGGTCAGGAAGCGCCAGGAGGCGAAGACCACAGGATTGTCAGGATGACACGCGTTTTGGAAACGTTTCAAAGGGAAAAGGAAGAAACAGGGACCGTTGGACGCTAAGGGAAAGACAGGGTAAGTCGTTAGCGAACAGGGAAAGAAGAGCCCGTTAAGGGTGGTCAGTGAGGAAAAAGGCGACAGAGTAATCTGTCGCCTTTTTTCTTTGCTTGCTTTCTGCTAGATTCCGCCTCAATTCTATACTGAATAATACTGTCTGAAGATTACACACCATGAAAAAACCGACATCCGCCACCCGTGGCAAATCCGGCCGCAAGTCGCGTGAAGAGTTAAATCAGGAAGCTCGCGATCGCAAACGGCAGAAGAAACATCGTGGCCACGCGGCAGGAAGTCGCGCGAACGGCGGCGATGCGGCTTCAGCGGGTAAAAAACAGCGCCAGGCGCAAGATCCGCGCGTGGGCAGCAAAAAACCAATCCCGCTGGGCGTGAGCGAAAGCAGCGCTCCAGCTCCCAAGCAGCATAAACCAAAGAGCGAGAAACCTATGCTTTCACCGCAGGCTGAGCTGGAGTTGCTGGAGAATGATGAGCGCCTGGACGCGCTGCTGGAACGTCTGGAAGAGGGCGGTACCCTGAATGCTGAAGAGCAGAGCTGGGTGGATGCCAAACTGGATCGTATTGATGAGCTGATGCAGCAGCTCGGCCTCTCTTACGATGACGAAGATGAAGAAGAGGAAGAGCGTCAGGAAGATATGATGCGTCTGCTGAAGGGTGGAAACTAACATTTACATCCCATCGGATCCCCGGTACTGCTTATAACCCTTCTGGTTATATGTTATCTGCTGTGGTTATTCGTTAAACTACGACGGTTGTCGCGGCGTCAGAAATGGCTGCGCAACCGGCTCATGACCCGCGGTGCGGTGGGGCCGGGACGGCGTACCCGTCGGCGGTACCATCGGAAGGAGTGAGCATGTCTGAGCAGATAATCGACTGGGATCTGGCCCTGATCCAGAAATATAACTATTCCGGGCCGCGTTATACCTCGTATCCCACCGCGCTGGAGTTTTCACCACAATTCGGCGCGGCGGAATTCGATGCCGCTGTGGCCCGTTACCCACAGCGCCCCCTGTCGCTGTATGTGCATATCCCGTTTTGCCATAAGCTGTGTTATTTCTGCGGATGCAATAAGATCGTCACCCGCCAGCAGCATAAGGCCGATCAGTATCTCGATCTCCTTGAACAGGAGATCATCCACCGCGCGCCGCTGTTTGCCAACCGTCAGGTTAAGCAACTGCACTGGGGAGGCGGCACGCCGACCTATCTCAATAAGGCGCAAATCAGTCGCCTGATGGATCTGTTGCGTACCCATTTTCATTTCAGCGCCGAAGCCGAGATCTCTATCGAGGTCGATCCGCGTGAAATCGAGCTGGATGTCCTCGATCATTTACGCGCTGAGGGTTTCAACCGCCTGAGTATGGGCGTGCAGGACTTCAATAAAGAGGTTCAGCGTCTGGTTAACCGCGAGCAGGACGAAGCGTTCATCTTTGACTTGCTTCGCCATGCGCGGGAGATTGGATTTACTTCGACCAATATCGACCTCATCTACGGCCTGCCGAAGCAAACGCCGGAGAGCTTTGCCTTCACCCTGCAAAAGGTCGCCGAGCTCAACCCTGACCGCCTGAGCGTGTTTAACTACGCGCATCTGCCCACGCTCTTTGCCGCACAGCGCAAAATTAAAGATGCCGATCTGCCCTCTGCTGAACAGAAGCTGGAGATCCTCCAGGAGACCATCGGCTCGCTGACGGCGGCGGGCTATCAGTTTATCGGCATGGACCACTTCGCGCGTCCTGATGATGAATTAGCGGTCGCGCAACGTCACGGCGTACTGCATCGCAATTTCCAGGGCTACACCACTCAGGGCGATACCGATTTGCTGGGGATGGGCGTGTCTGCGATCAGCATGATTGGCGACAGCTACGCTCAGAACCAAAAAGAGCTGAAGCAGTACTACCAGCAGGTGGCAGAGCAAGGGAACGCCCTGTGGCGCGGGATCGCGTTAACCCGTGACGACTGTTTGCGTCGCGACGTGATTAAGGCGTTGATCTGTAACTTCCGTCTGGATATTGATGCCGTCGAAGCGCAGTGGGCCGTGGATTTTCAGACTTATTTTGCCGAGGACCTGAAACTGCTGGCGCCGCTGGCGCATGACGGGCTGGTGGTGGTGGAGAGTAAGGCTATCCAGGTAACGGCGAAAGGTCGCCTGCTGATCCGCAACATCTGCATGTGCTTTGATGCCTATCTCCGGCAAAAGGCTCGGATGCAGCAGTTCTCACGGGTGATTTAATGTTTTCCCCCTCTCCCGCAGGAGAGGGGGAACAATTAGCTGAACAGCCCGACCAGCGCAGCGCACAGCACGGCAGCGACTGCCGTTTGCGGCGTGTGACTCGCAGCGGCGCCGCTCGATATCATACTCACCAGTGATTCAAACATGATGCTCTCCCCTAATGCCGGGCACGATCATACTCAACTCATCGGAACAGTAAAGTACAAAATAGCAGCACTTTGCGCTGATCGGCTATTTTTCATCACGCCGTTAAACCCTACTCCATACCCAACTCTTTTAGCTTACGCGTCAGGGTATTACGACCCCATCCCAGCAGGCGCGCAGCCTCCTGTTTATGTCCTTGAGTATGACGCAGGGCGGTTGTCAGCAGCGTGCGTTCCATTTCGGGTTGCGCTTCTGAGAGCAGGTTTTGATGACCGGAGCGCAGCGCCCGATCGGCCCACTGACCCAGCAGCGTCGCCCAGCTGTCTGGCTGCATCTGCGTCGGGCTATCAGGAATGGTGGTCTCAAACAGTTCGCTCGGCAGATCCTGCGTCAGCACCTCCTGGCCGGCGGCCATGACGGTGAGCCAGCGACAGGTGTTTTCCAGCTGGCGAACGTTGCCCGGCCACGCCAGGCGGGTCAGCGCTGTCTCCGTTTCCGGATGCAGCTGTTTGGCTTCAACACCTAGCTCGCGGGCGGCAATCTGCAGAAAATGGCGGGCCAGACGAGGAATATCTTCCCGACGCTCGCGCAGCGGCGGCAAATGCACCCGGATCACGTTCAGGCGGTGGAATAAATCTTCACGGAATTTCCCCTCCTGCACCCGCTGCTCCAGATTCTGGTGGGTGGCGGCGATGATCCGCACATCGACCTTCACCGGCGCGTAACCGCCCACGCGATAAAACTGGCCATCCGCCAGAACGCGCAGCAGGCGAGTCTGGACATCCAGCGGCATATCGCCAATTTCATCCAGGAACAGCGTGCCGCCGTCAGCCTGTTCAAAGCGACCCTGACGGACGGTATTGGCGCCGGTAAAGGCCCCTTTTTCATGCCCAAACAGTTCCGATTCGATCAGGTCCTTGGGGATCGCCGCCATATTCAGCGCGATAAATGGCGCTTTTGAGCGCGGGCTATGACGATGCAGGGCATGAGCGACAAGCTCTTTACCGGTACCGGATTCGCCATTGATCAGCACGCTGATGGATGAGCGCGACAGACGGCCAATAATGCGAAAGACATCCTGCATGGCCGGCGCCTCGCCAATGATATCGGCGGTGGGGCTGCTTATCGGCGCATTTCGCGGCTGCTGCTGCTCCTGATAGTGGCTAATCGCCCGGTCGACGAGGGCGACGGCTTCATCGATATCAAAAGGTTTGGGCAGATAATCAAACGCGCCTTGTTGATAAGCGCTGACCGCGGCGTCCAGATCGGAATGCGCGGTCATTATGATGACCGGAAGCATTGGATGACGCTGCTTAATCTGTTTGAGCAGCGCCAGGCCATCCATTCCCGGCATACGGATATCTGACAGCAGTACATCCGGGGTTTTGGTGGTGAGGGCATCTAGCACCTCATTGCCGCTTTCGAACGTTGTGCAGCTCAAGCCGGCTCCGGTGAGCGCGCGTTCAAGCACCCAGCGGATGGAGCTATCGTCATCAACGATCCAGGCTATCCCTCGTTGCATAAACACCTCTACTTCCGAATAGGCAGGTATACCGAAAATTCGGTATGACCCGGCCAGCTGGTGAATTCAATTTTGCCGGAGTGCTGATCGATAAGGCTGCGGGCGATAGATAAGCCCAGGCCGGTACCGCCTTCGCGGCCGCTGACCATCGGATAAAACAACGTATCCTGGAGCTGGGGCGGAATACCCGGGCCATTATCTTCGACGTCAATACGGGCGGCGAGGCGATAACGCACCCCGTGCAGCGTCAGCTGGAAAGCGGTCCGGGTACGGAGAACAATTTCGCCCCCTTCCGGCCCCAGCGCCTGCAGCGCATTACGGACGATGTTCAGCAACACCTGTTCAATTTGATCCGGGTCGTGGGGGAGTTCCGGCAGGCTGGGGTCGTAATCACGGATCAACTTCACGTTGTCCGGCAACTCCATCGAGACCAGTTTCACTACCCGTTCGGCGACCTTGTGGATGCTTTCGGTAACGTGCATGCCCGGATGCTGTGGCCCGAGCAGGCGATCGACCAGATTTCTCAGCCGGTCGGCCTGCTCGATGATCACTTTGGTATATTCCGTTAGCGCCGGGTCGGGCAGGGCTTTGCTGAGCAGCTGTGCCGCGCCGCGCAGGCCGCCTAACGGGTTTTTAATCTCGTGCGCCAGGCCGCGGACCAGATCGCGGGCGGCGACCTGCTGCGCGTGCTGCAGCTGCTCCTGGCTCAGGCGGCGCTGGTTATCCATCGGCGCCATTTCCAGCAGAATAAAGCCTTCCGGCAGCCGCTGGGCGGTCAGCGACAGGATATGCGAGCGGCCATCGATAACCAGCGTCACTTCGTTATCGGTAAAACCCTGGCCCGCCTGCAGACTCTCCTGCATCAGCCCGATATTCAATGAGAAATAGCTCAACAGCTCAGGTAACGGGGTGCCAAACAGTTTGCGCGAACTCTGCGCCAGCAGCTGCTGGGCCGCAGGATTGGCAAAGTGCACCGCCAGGTCGTCATCGACCAGTAAGATACTGTTGATAAGAGAGTTAAGGATCTGCCCAGCATCGGGCAGTGTGCCTGTTGCCATTCGACAGTCTCCTGAAAAAGAGTGCACCAATTTAGTGCAGTATAGCTTTTTATCGGTAAAAAGCTCGCGAGATCAGCGTGTTGGTGGAGAAAAAAGCCCATCCTGAGATGGGCTGAAAGTTTCCACGGCAACAAAATATCCCGGGTATCCCGCGCCACAACACGACATACCCTGGATTTACAGCAAAATTAGACGCTGTAGTACAGTTCGAACTCAACCGGATGCGGAGTCATGCGTACGCGGTCGTTCTCTTCCAGACGCAGGGCGATGTAAGCATCGATAGCGTCATTAGTGAAGACGCCGCCAGCTGTCAGGAACTCGCGGTCAGCATCCAGGGCCTGCAGGGCTTCTTCCAGAGAACCGGCAACCTGCGGGATCTCTTTCGCTTCTTCCGGCGGCAGGTCGTACAGGTTTTTGTCCATTGCTTCGCCCGGATGGATTTTGTTCTTGATACCATCGAGGCCAGCCATCAGCAGCGCCGCAAAGCACAGGTACGGGTTGGCAGCCGGGTCCGGGAAGCGCACTTCGATACGACGCGCTTTCGGAGAGGTCACCACCGGAATACGGATGGAGGCAGAGCGGTTACGGGCAGAGTAAGCCAGCATAACCGGCGCTTCGTAACCCGGGACCAGACGCTTGTAGGAGTTGGTGGTCGGGTTCGCCAGGGCGTTGATGGCTTTAGCGTGTTTGATTACGCCGCCGATGTAGAACAGCGCCTGCTCAGACAGACCTGCGTATTTGTCGCCGGAGAACAGGTTGGTGCCGTTCTTCGCCAGAGACATATGGCAGTGCATACCGGAACCGTTGTCGCCGAACATCGGTTTCGGCATAAAGGTCGCGGTTTTACCGAAGCGGTGAGCGACGTTGTGAACAACGTATTTGTAAATCTGAATTTCGTCCGCTTTTTTGGTCATGGTGTTGAAGCGGGTTGCCACTTCGTTCTGACCTGCGGTAGCCACTTCGTGGTGGTGAGCTTCAACAACCAGGCCCATCTCTTCCATGATCATACACATGGTGGAACGGATATCCTGAGAAGAGTCTACTGGCGGAACCGGGAAGTAACCCCCTTTCACGCCCGGACGGTGACCTTTGTTACCGCCTTCGTATTTGGTGGAGGAGTTCCACGCACCTTCGATGTCATCGATCGCGACATGGGAGCCGGAGATAGAGGCGCCGAAACGGATGTCGTCGAACAGGAAGAATTCTGGTTCTGGCCCAAACAGGACGGTGTCAGCGATGCCGGTGGCGCGCAGGTACTCTTCAGCGCGTTTCGCGATGGAGCGCGGGTCACGGTCATAGCCCTGCAGGGTGCCTGGCTCGAGGATATCGCAGCGGATGATCAGGGTCGGTTCTTCGTAGAACGGGTCAATGACCGCGGTGGAAGCGTCCGGCATCAGGACCATGTCAGATTCGTTGATACCTTTCCAGCCACCAATCGAGGAGCCATCAAACATTTTGCCTTCTTCGAAGAATTCGGCATTTACCTGATGAGACGGAATCGTGACGTGCTGTTCTTTACCTTTGGTATCGGTGAAGCGCAGATCGACAAACTTCACTTCGTGCTCGTTCAGCATCGTCAAAACGTGTTCAGCGGACATACTTAAACTCTCCCGGATTGGTCATTGTCGTCGTGGTAACGAAAACTTCATACTGCTTAAAAGTGGCGTTGTTGCCTTAAAAAATATAAAGCGAAATCTGTGCCAACTTTTAAATGCCCTATAAAACGCTGTATCATGCGCACCATAGTGCAAAAGGACTGCACCATGATGGAGATAATGCACCAAAATAGTGCCTCAGTGTGAACATTGAGCACCATTTTGGTGCAATTTTTGTTACGGTGCCCTTTTATCGCTCCGTGAAAGCGGTCACAAAGAAACTCTGCAATACTTGTTTGCGGAGGATGTTTGTGATCCTGTTCAGTCCTTCGCTTAATACGTGTACAATAACGCGCTATTTCTAATGCCTGAGGCAAAGTTGTGATCGAAAATCTGCGTAATATCGCCATCATCGCGCACGTTGACCATGGTAAAACTACCCTGGTTGACAAGCTGCTACAGCAATCCGGTACGTTCGACGCACGTACTGAAGCACAAGAACGTGTGATGGACTCCAACGATTTGGAGAAAGAGCGTGGGATTACCATCCTCGCGAAAAACACCGCAATCAAATGGAATGATTACCGTATCAACATCGTTGATACCCCAGGGCACGCCGACTTCGGAGGTGAAGTTGAGCGTGTTATGTCCATGGTTGACTCTGTGCTGCTGGTGGTAGATGCCTTTGATGGCCCGATGCCGCAAACGCGCTTCGTGACCAAAAAAGCTTTTGCCCACGGTCTGAAGCCGATCGTGGTCATCAACAAAGTTGACCGCCCGGGCGCGCGTCCGGACTGGGTTGTCGATCAGGTGTTCGACCTGTTCGTTAACCTCGACGCGACCGACGAACAGCTGGACTTCCCGATCGTTTACGCGTCCGCGCTGAACGGTATCGCGGGTCTGGACCACGAAGACATGGCTGAAGACATGACCCCGCTGTACCAGGCGATTGTCGATCGCGTGCCGGCGCCGGACGTTGACCTTGATGGTCCGCTGCAGATGCAGATCTCCCAGCTGGACTACAACAACTACGTTGGCGTCATCGGCATCGGCCGCATCAAACGCGGTAAAGTGAAGCCGAACCAGCAGGTCACCATCATCGATAGCGAAGGCAAAACCCGTAACGGTAAAGTCGGTAAAGTGCTGACCCACCTGGGTCTTGAGCGTATCGAGAGCGACGTAGCTGAAGCTGGCGACATCATCGCGATCACCGGTCTGGGCGAGCTGAACATCTCCGACACCATCTGCGACCCGCAGAATGTCGAAGCGCTGCCGGCCCTGTCCGTCGATGAACCGACCGTTTCCATGTTCTTCAACGTCAACACCTCTCCGTTCTGCGGTAAAGAAGGTAAGTTCGTTACCTCTCGCCAGATTCTGGACCGACTGAACAAAGAGCTGGTGCACAACGTGGCGCTGCGCGTTGAAGAAACCGAAGACGCTGATGCGTTCCGCGTTTCCGGCCGTGGTGAACTGCACCTGTCCGTTCTGATTGAAAACATGCGTCGTGAAGGTTTCGAGATGGCGGTTTCCCGTCCGAAAGTTATCTTCCGTGAAATCGACGGCCGTAAACAAGAGCCGTTCGAGAACGTGACGCTGGACGTCGAAGAGCAGCACCAGGGTTCTGTTATGCAGGCGCTGGGCGAGCGTAAAGGCGACCTGAAAAACATGAATCCGGACGGAAAAGGCCGCGTACGTCTCGACTACGTGATCCCAAGCCGCGGTCTGATCGGCTTCCGTTCAGAGTTCATGACCATGACCTCCGGTACCGGTCTGCTGTACTCCACCTTCAGCCACTACGACGACGTCCGTCCGGGCGAAGTGGGCCAGCGTAACAACGGCGTGCTGATCTCCAACGGTCAGGGTAAAGCGGTAGCGTTCGCCCTGTTCGGTCTGCAGGATCGCGGTAAGCTGTTCCTCGGTCACGGTGCGGAAGTTTACGAAGGCCAGATCATCGGTATTCACAGCCGTTCTAACGACCTGACGGTAAACTGCCTGACCGGTAAGAAACTGACCAACATGCGTGCGTCCGGCACTGACGAAGCCACGGTTCTGGTTCCGCCGGTTAAGATGACCCTGGAGCAGGCTCTGGAGTTCATCGATGACGACGAACTGGTAGAAGTCACTCCGACCTCTATCCGTATCCGTAAACGTCACCTGACCGAGAACGACCGTAAACGCGCGATGCGCGGTGCAAAAGAAGAGTAATTTATTCTTCTTTTTGTTCGTAAAACCCCGCCTCTCCGGCGGGGTTTCTTTTTTTGATTCCTGCATCACACGCCAATAGTCAAATCCTGCCTTTCCCGCTAAAGTTAATTTTCCACGGCGCGGAAGGAGACGAAAATGCTCTATATCTTTGATTTAGGTAATGTGATTGTCGACATTGACTTCAACCGGGTATTGGGGGCCTGGAGCGATTTAACCCGCATCCCGCTGGCGACGCTGAAGCAGCATTTCACCATGGGAGAGGCTTTCCATCAGCATGAGCGCGGCGAGCTCAGCGATGAAGATTTTGCCGCCGCCATGTGCCATGAAATGAATATGTCCCTCAGCTATGAGCAGTTTGCTCACGGCTGGCAGGCGGTGTTTGTCGCGCTGCGTCCGGAAGTGATTGCGATCATGCAAAAACTGCGTGCCCAGGGCCATCGCGTGGTGGTGCTCTCCAATACCAATCGTCTTCACACCACGTTCTGGCCGGATGAATACCCGGAAGTGCGCGCTGCCGCCGATCGCATCTATCTGTCTCAGGAGATGGGAATGCGTAAGCCTGAAGCGCAAATTTATCAGCGAGTACTGGAAGATGAGGGTTTTTCCGCCGCAGATACGGTCTTTTTTGATGATAACGTCGATAATATAGCAGGGGCTAACCGGTTGGGGATCACCAGTATTCTGGTGACCGGGAAGAAGACCATCCCTGACTATTTCGCGAAACAGCTATGCTAAGAACCGTTCATCAAAAATTACTCCACCATACCCGGCCGCTGCTGGCGTGGCTTAAGCTGCTGTGGCGGCGTATTGATGAAGACCATATGACCACCCTGGCGGGGAACCTCGCCTATGTGTCATTACTGTCCCTGGTGCCGCTGATTGCCGTCGTGTTCGCGCTGTTTGCGGCCTTCCCCATGTTCTCCGAAGTCAGCGTGCAGATCCGCCATTTTATCTTCGCCAATTTTATTCCGGCGACCGGGGATGTGATCCAGGGATATATCGAGCAGTTCGTCGCCAATTCCAGCCGCATGACCGCCGTAGGCGCCTTTGGCCTGATCGTGACCTCGCTGCTGCTGATGTACTCGATCGACAGCGCGCTAAACACCATCTGGCGCAGCACGCGCAGCCGGCCCAAAGTTTACTCCTTTGCCGTCTACTGGATGATCCTGACCCTTGGCCCGCTGCTGGCGGGCGCCAGCCTGGCGATCAGTTCCTATCTGCTGTCGCTGCGCTGGGCAAGCGACCTGGACGGCGTAATTGATAATCTGCTCCGCCTTTTCCCGCTGATCCTCTCCTGGGCAGCATTCTGGCTGCTCTACAGTATTGTACCCACCACCCAGGTGCGTAACCGCGACGCGGTGATCGGGGCGCTGGTGGCGGCGCTGCTGTTCGAGGCAGGTAAAAAAGCGTTTGCCCTCTATATCACCACCTTTCCGTCCTATCAGCTCATTTATGGCGTGATTTCGGTGGTGCCGATTTTGTTCGTCTGGGTGTACTGGACCTGGTGTATCGTCTTGCTTGGCGCTGAAATTACTGTCACTCTCGGTGAATACCGCAAACTTAAAACAGAAGAAACAGAACAACCATGATTGCATTAATTCAACGCGTATCCCGTGCAAGCGTTACCGTGGCGGACGAAGTGACGGGCGAAATTGGCCCGGGGCTTCTGGTGCTGCTGGGGGTCGAAAAAGACGATGATGAACAAAAAGCGAATCGCCTCTGCGAGCGCGTGCTGGGCTACCGCATCTTCAGCGATGCGGAGGGGAAAATGAACCTGAATGTTCAGCAGGCGGGCGGCAGCGTGCTGGTGGTTTCGCAATTTACGCTGGCGGCCGATACCGAGCGGGGGATGCGGCCGAGCTTCTCGAAAGGCGCTGCTCCGGACCGCGCTGAGGCGCTGTATGAGTATTTTGTCGCCCGCTGTCGCCAGCAGGAAATGAACACCCAGACCGGAAGATTCGCTGCGGATATGCAGGTTTCTTTGGTCAATGATGGTCCCGTGACCTTTTGGTTGCAGGTATGACCCAGCTTCCGGGCAGGCTGCGGGTAACAAAAGAGAGTACGACTATGTATCACCTTCGTGTACCGCAAACAGCAGAAGAGTTAGAGAGCTACTATCAGTTCCGTTGGGAAATGCTGCGTAAGCCGCTGCATCAGCCTAAGGGTTCGGAACGTGACGCCTGGGATGCGATGGCGCATCATCAGATGGTGGTGGATGAAGAGGGCAACCTGGTGGCCGTCGGCCGGCTATATATCAATGCGGAGAATGAAGCTTCCATTCGCTTTATGGCCGTTCATCCCTCGGTGCAGGATAAAGGGCTGGGTACGCTGATGGCGATGACCCTCGAGTCCGTCGCGCGTCAGGAAGGGGTTAAGCGGGTCACCTGTAGCGCTCGCGAAGATGCGGTGGAGTTTTTCGCCAAGCTCGGCTTTGTCAATCAGGGGGAGATTACTACCCCGACCACCACGCCGATCCGTCATTTCCTGATGATTAAACCGGTCGCGTCGCTGGACGATATTCTCCACCGCGGCGACTGGTGCGCGCAGCTACAGCAGGCGTGGTATCAGCATATCCCGCTGAGTGAAAAGATGGGCGTGCGCATTCAGCAGTACACCGGGCAGAAATTTATTACTACCATGCCGGAAGCGGGGAATCAGAATCCGCACCACACGCTGTTTGCCGGCAGCTTGTTCTCGCTCGCCACCTTAACCGGATGGGGGCTTATCTGGCTGATGCTGCGCGAGCGGCACCTGGGGGGCACCATCATTCTGGCGGATGCGCACATCCGCTACAGTCAGCCCATTAGCGGCCGCCCCAGCGCCATTGCCGACCTCGGTTCTCTGAGCGGCGATCTTGACCGTCTGGCGCGTGGGCGTAAAGCCCGCGTGCAAATGCAGGTGGAGCTTTTTGGCGACGATAAACAGGGCGCCGTATTCGAGGGGATCTACATCGTGCTGCCGGCGAAGCCCTTTGGCTCTTACGAAGAGGGCGGCAACGAGGAAGAGTAGCCCCGGGCGGTTATCGTCCTGGCGATGCTACGCGCCAGGCGATATCCCGCATGGCCTCTCGCGCGGCGCGGCTGATCCCCCCCAGCTGAAAGAAGCCGTGGATCACCCCCAGATAGCGCTGACAGGAACTCTCCACCCCTTGCGCCATCAGCCTTCGATGCAGCGCTTCGCCCTCGTCGCGTAAAGGATCGAACTCCGCCGTCAGAATATGCACCGGCGGCAGACCGTGAAAATCGTCGCGCCAGAGCGGACTGGCATCCGGATGGTTCGCCGGCGTCGAGGCGAGGTACATTTCATAGCCGCTCAGCAGTGTGTCCCGGGTAATCACATAGTCAGCGCCGTTGCTGACGTAGCTCGCCATGCTGGCGGTGGGGTCAAGCATGGGATAAATCAGAATCAGTTGCGCGGGTTGCCACGCCGTATTCGCTTTCAGGCGCAGGGCCGTTACCAGAGCGAGGTGCCCGCCGGCGCTGTCGCCAGCCAGGGTGATGCGTGATGCGTCAACGCCAAGCTGCTCCGCGTGTCGGTGGATAATCATGACACCTTGTTCTGCGTCATCGTGCGCTGCCGGAAAGGTATGCTCCGGCGCCAGGCGGTACTGCACGGCGATCACCCGGCAGCCGCTGAACCAGGCTAGCTGACGGAGCTGATTGTCGTGGGTGGCAAAGCCGCCGCTGACAAAACAGCCGCCGTGGTAGTAGATAAGTGTCGGCAACAAGCCGCTAGCGGTGGGTGGTGAAACGATGCGGAAGTTCATCCCCTCCAGCGTGATATCCTCCACCCGCACTCTGGTTTCCATCTCCCCGGCGAGCACCGCGCTGGCGATATAGCCGGCTCTCCGATCATCAATATGTTGAACGCGTGATGACGGACGCTCTGCCGCAATAAACGCCTCAACCAGCGAAGCAATCCCTTTTTCCAGCGCCATGTGAAGTTCCTTATACTGTTTTAATATCCAGTGTTATAGCCTGGATTATGGCGAAAAGACAGACTTGATGAGATCGCCTTTACGTTCTGGAAAGCGGCTCGCAAAAATGCGTGAACGCCGGCCGAGGTGCTGGATACTGCGGTTTGGCACTTGTAATGTGTGACTGGTAGCTGTACGAGCCTGATTCGATTACTGTAAGCCAATGGCGTAGCAAGATGATCTTTATAGAAACGCATTGAAAGACCGGGTCGCAAGTGCTTCCCGGTTTGATGAGAACTTACTCCCCTTCGCCGGGGAACATGAACGGGTTTATTGAGCTTCTGGCGAAGCCTTCCTGCTCCATGCGGGCGTCGAGTACCAGGGATGCCAAATCGTCGGCGACGGCTTCGACTTTTGGATCCTTCTCCTGATACATAATCTTCAGGTAGGTTCCGCAGTCGCCACAGCTTTCAGCTTTCACCGCAGCCTGCTCGTTGTCCAGTGACCAGTAGTGCAGATCGCGGCTCTGTTCGCAATTGCTACATTTGACGCGTACCACGTGCCACTCGGTTTCGCACAGATTGCAGTGCAGATAGCGCAGCCCCTGGGTGGTACCGATCTGCACGATGCTGGAGACCGGCATCGAGCCGCACACCGGGCAGAACTGGCGCTGTTCGCCGTATTCGGCGCGCGCTTTCCCGGGGATCAGACTGGCCATCTGCGCCCAGTAGAGCGACAGCGCGGCCCAGATGAACGGCGCTTTATCGCTGCTGACCGAGGCGAAGTCGGAAGCAAACAGCGCGCTGGCCATCTGCTCCAGCTCCTGCTCAGAGGCTTTTTCCAGATTCTCAATCACCGCCAGCGCCGGGCCGCTCATCTCCGGCTTCAGCTCGGCAATCAGCGAGTGCAGCAGCTTATGCCAGTGTTTGTCGCGCGGCAGGACGTGGATATCCAGCGGCGGCTTGCCCTGTTCGCTGGCCGCTTTAATGCGGGCGGTGAGATCCATCTGCAGCGGATGGTCGTACAGCACCACTTCCTGGGCATGGGCGATCAGCGCGGCAAAGCGCAGATAATCGCCCAGCGGGTTGTTGGCGGCCAGCTCGCGCAGGCGTTCTGCACGGCGGTTATACAAATTTTTCAGTCTGGGGAACAGTAGCGGCGGAATGGCTTCCGCCGTGCGTTTCTCGCTCGAACCCAGCTCGTCTTGCGGGATTATGCGAATACTCATTCAGATGACTTTTCCTGTTTCTGGCGGACCTCTCGGTACCAGCGCGGGTGATGTTTCTTCGCCCACGTACTGGTGACCCAGCCTTCCACCATCGCGGTAATGGTGCCTTTCACCCAGAGGGCGGCGTAGATATGCACCATGATAACCACAATTAACGCCACTGCGGCAAATGAATGCAGCATCAGCGCAAATCGGATCACCGGGATTGAGAAAGCCGGCGCAAAATACGGACGCCAGATGATCACACCGCTCACCAGCAGCAGTACCAGGAAGATAATCGCCGCCCAGAATACGCATTTCTGGCCGAAGTTATAGCGCCCGGTATCGCCCACCTCCTCGTTGACGACGATCTTACGAATATTCTTCGCCCAAAAGATATCATCCCGATTGATTAGGTTGTGGTGCCAGTAACGGAAAAACATGATGATGAACGACGCGAACATCACCACCCCGACGAATGGGTGGAGAATTCGCGCCAGCTGCGGCGTGCCGAGGATATGCATCAGCCAGTTAAAGGACGGGAAGAAAAAGCCTAACCCGCTTACCGCCGCCAGGATGAAGCAGAAGGCGGTGACCCAGTGGTTGATGCGTTCCGGCGCCGTGTAGCGCACGATGGTGTCACGTCGTTTCATTTGCGCACCTCGTCTTTCTCTTCATGCAGGTTGTCCTCTTCCTCTTCCGCGCGGTTCGGACCGACGCCGA
The DNA here is from genome assembly GCF_040065275.1 of Klebsiella sp. JB_Kp042. Lineage (NCBI taxonomy): Bacteria > Pseudomonadati > Pseudomonadota > Gammaproteobacteria > Enterobacterales > Enterobacteriaceae > Klebsiella > Klebsiella sp. JB_Kp042. Next base: position 57,932 of record NZ_JBEAJL010000014.1, on the reverse strand, counting down.
CGTAGTGGAAGATACTGGCTGCGAAGGTCGCGGCGAAGCCGACGGCCGCCAGCGGTTTCCAGATGCCTTTCCAGAACTTGACGGTCTGGCTGATCTCCGGGTTTTCCGGCAGGCCGTGGTACAGATTCGGCTTGTCGGCATGGTGCAGCACGTACATGACGTGGGTGCCGCCGACGCCGGCCGGATCGTACAGGCCCGCATTGTCGTAACCGCGGGTTTTCAGCTCAGCCACGCGCTCGCCGGCCAGCGTTTTCATATCCTCTTTGGAGCCAAAGTGGATGGCGCCGGTTGGGCAGGTTTTCACGCAGGCCGGTTCCTGGCCGACGGTGACGCGGTCTACGCACAGGGTACATTTGTAGACGCGGTTGTCTTCCGGGTTCAGACGCGGCACATCGAAAGGACAGCCGGCGATACAGTAACCGCAGCCGATGCACTGCTCGGACTGGAAATCGACGATGCCGTTGGCGTACTGAATGATCGCGCCTTCTGACGGGCAGGCCTTCAGGCAGCCCGGATCGGCGCAGTGCATGCAGCCATCTTTGCGGATGAGCCATTCCAGCTTGTCGTTTTGCTCCACTTCCGAGAAGCGCATTACCGTCCATGACTTGGCGGTCAGGTCCGCCGGGTTGTCATACACCCCGACGTTGTGACCGACTTCATCACGAATATCGTTCCATTCGGAGCAGGCCACCTGACAGGCTTTGCAGCCGATACAGGTGGTGACGTCGATAAGCTTCGCCACCTCCTGCTGGTGGTCCCGCGCCTGAGGCGCGGGAGTGAAGCCGTTAGTCGCGGAACGACGAATAATATCTTGCGATTGATAAGCCATAAGTCGTCTCCGTTACACCTTTTCCACGTTCACGAGGAAAGCTTTGAACTCCGGCGTCTGCGTGTTCGCATCACCGACGAACGGCGTCAGGGTATTGGCTATAAAGCCTTTTTTCGCCACGCCCTCATAGCCCCAGTGAATAGGAATGCCGATGGTATCGATATCCTTACCGTCCACTTTCAGCGTGCGAATACGTTTGGTCACCACCGCCTTGGCCTTGATGTAGCCGCGGTTGGAGGAGACCTTGACGGTATCGCCATGGCTGATGCCAAGCTTATTCGCCAGTTTTTCACCGATCTCCACAAACTGCTCCGGCTGCGCGATGGCGTTAAGCAGCGCGTGCTTGGTCCAGTAGTGGAAGTGTTCGGTCAGGCGGTAAGTGGTGCCGACGTACGGGAATTTCTCCGCTTTGCCCATCTGCTCGAGATCGCCTTTGAAGACGCGAGCGGCCGGGTTAGAGACCACGTTCGGGTGCAGCGGGTTAGTCCCGAGCGGCGTTTCAAACGGCTCGTAGTGTTCCGGGAACGGTCCTTCCGCCATCTTATCGATAGCGAACAGACGGCCCATCCCTTCCGGCTGCATGATAAACGGACCGACGTCGCTGCCAGGCGCGGCGGCGCTGTAGTCCGGAATATCCACGCCGCCCCATTTCGCGCCGTCCCACTTCAGCAACTGACGTTTAGGATCCCACGGTTTACCCTGCGGGTCTGCGGAGGCGCGGTTATACAGGATGCGGCGGTTGAGCGGCCATGCCCAGGCCCAGCCCAGCGTATTGCCCAGACCGGACGGATCGGCGTTATCGCGGCGCGCCATCTGGTTGCCTTCCGGCGTCCAGCTGCCGGCGAAGATCCAGCAGCCGCTGGAGGTCGTGCCGTCGTCGCGTAGCTGTGCGAAGGAGCTCAGCTGCTGCCCTTTCTTGACGATCACCGCGCCGGTCGCCGGGTCGGTAATATCCGCCAGCGCTTTACCGTTGCTTTCCATCGCCACTTCTTCCGACGCCGGCTCATGCGGTGTGGAGTAATTCCACGTCATGTTGAGCACTGGCTCTGGCGCCGGGCCACCCTCTTCGGCATACATCTTACGCAGGCGAGTGAAGATACCGGCGAGGATTTCGCCATCGGTGACAGCGATCCCCGGGGCGTCCGCGCCTTTCCAGTGCCACTGCAGCCAGCGGCCGGAGTTGACGATAGACCCGTTCTCTTCGGCGAAGCAGGTGGACGGCAGACGGAACACTTCGGTCTGGATTTTCGACGGTTCAACATCGTTCGACTCACCGTGGTTTTGCCAGAAGGTGGACGTTTCGGTATTGAGCGGGTCGATGGTCACGAGGAACTTCAGCTTCGACAGGGAAGCGACGACCTTGTTTTTGTTCGGGAACGAGGCGACCGGGTTAAAGCCCTGGCAAATATAGCCATTCACTTTGCCCTGATTCATCATCTCGAAGTACTGCAGAACGTCGTAGCTCTTATCCCACTTCGGCAGCCAGTCAAAGCCCCAGCTGTTTTCTGCTGTCGCTTTATCGCCGAAGAAGGCTTTCATCATGGAGACGAAGAACTTCGGATAGTTGCCCCAGTAGTTGACCTGGTCTTTCAGCAGCGGCTTCGGCGTGTTAGCCGTCAGGTAGCTCTGCAGGTCGGCCTGTTTTTCGTTAGGCAGCGACATGTAGCCCGGCAGGCTGGTAGAGAGCAGGCCGAGGTCGGTCAGACCCTGGATATTGGAGTGGCCGCGCAGGGCGTTGACGCCGCCGCCTGCCATCCCCATGTTGCCGAGCAGCAGCTGGATCATCGCCATGGTGCGGATGTTCTGCGTGCCGATGGAGTGCTGGGTCCAGCCGAGAGCGTACAGGAACGACGCGGTTTTATCCGGCGCGCTGGTTTCGGCAATGTATTCACAGACTTTGAGGAAGTCGGCCTTCGGCGTACCGCAGATATTTTCGACCACATCCGGGGTATAACGGGAAACGTGCTGCTTCAGCAGGTTCCAGACGCAGCGCGGATGTTGCAGCGTGGTATCGCGTTTGGCGAAGCCGTTTTCGTCCAGCTCATAGTTCCAGCTGGTTTTGTCGTACTGGCGTTTTTCTGCGTTATAGCCGCTGAACAGCCCGTCGTCGAAGCTGTAGTCCTCACGCACGATCAGGCTGGCGTTGGTGTAGGCTTCGGTGTATTCGCGGTTGAATTTTTCGTTATTCAGCAGGTACAGGATCACGCCCGACAGGAAGGTAATGTCGGTACCGGAACGAATCGGGGTATAGAAATCAGCCACCGACGCTGTACGCGTGAAGCGCGGATCGATAACGATGAGTTTGGCACCGTTATGGATTTTGGCTTCCATCGCCCAGCGGAATCCCACCGGATGCGCTTCAGCGGCGTTACCGCCCATCACCACGACCAGGTTGGCGTTCTTAATATCCACCCAGTGGTTGGTCATCGCACCGCGACCAAATGTTGGAGCAAGACTTGCTACCGTTGGTCCGTGTCAGACACGCGCCTGGTTATCCACCGCCAGCATCCCGAGGGCGCGGGTGAATTTTTGCGTTAAATAGCCGGTTTCGTTACTGGAAGCGGAGGCGCACAGCATCCCGGTGGTCAACCAGCGGTTGACGGTGGTGCCGGCGTCGTTTTGCGCGATAAAGTTGGCGTCGCGGTCCTCTTTCATCAGCTTCGCGATGCGATCGAAGGCTTCGTCCCAGCTGATTTGCTGCCATTTATCGGAGCCTGGCGCGCGATATTCCGGGAATTTCAGGCGGCTTTCAGAATGGATAAAGTCCACCAGACCGGCCCCTTTCGGACAGAGCGCACCACGGTTAACCGGATGATCCGGATCGCCTTCGATATGGAATATGGATGCTTTGGCGTTTTTTGCGCCGTCGCCGAGGCTATACATCAACAGCCCACAGCCGACAGAACAGTATGTGCAGGTGTTACGGGTTTCGCGTGTGCGCAGCAATTTGTACTGCCGTGTCTCCGCGAGCGCAGTTGCCGGGGCAAAGCCCAGCGCTGCTGCCGTGGTTCCCGCCATACCGCCAGCGCAGATCTTAAAGAACTGCCTTCTGCTGACCTGCATGGTTCGCTCCTTGTTTCGACATTGTCACATGTAGTTATTTGCTTTGCGGTGAAAGCCGCAAAGGTTCAGAATTAGGGCATATTTCCCTCATTCCTGAAGGGATAAAAACAGAATACCACATTGTGTGTATGCCTGTTCCAATACGGTTAAAGCAAAGTGAACAAGAAGCCTCTCGAACAAATCGAAAATGTGACGAATATCACAGGATATCGCCAGGTCTCCCTCTGGAAGCGCGAGGATCTGCAACACCCTCAGCCAGATGAGTTAGCGGAAGAGGTCCCCGTCGCGCTGGTCTACAACGGTATCTCCCACGTAGTGATGATGGCCACGCCGAAAGACCTCGAGCAATTCGCCGTCGGCTTCTCCTTATCCGAAGGGATTATTGAGCATCGGCGGGAGATTTTCGGCATGGACGTGGTGTCGATGTGCAACGGCCTTGAGGTGCAGATTGAACTCTCCAGCCGGCGTTTTATGGGGCTCAAAGCCCGGCGACGCGCGCTGGCCGGGCGCACCGGCTGCGGGGTATGCGGCGTCGAGCAGCTCAATGATATTGGTAAGCCGGTCCAGCCGCTGCCGTTCACCCAGACGTTCGATCTCGCCAACCTCGACCAGGCTCTGGCGCATCTTAACGACTTTCAACCGATCGGCCGACTCACCGGCTGCACCCACGCGGCCGCCTGGGTCCGGTCGACGGGCGAACTGGCGGGCGGTTTTGAAGACGTCGGCCGGCATGTGGCGCTGGATAAACTGCTCGGCCGGCGGGCGGAAATCGGCGAGGGCTGGCTGCCTGGCGCCGCGCTGGTATCCAGCCGCGCCAGCTATGAAATGGTGCAGAAAGCCGCGATGTGCGGCGTCGAGATCCTGTTCGCGGTATCAGCAGCTACCACCTTAGCGGTGGAAGTCGCCGAGCGCTGCAACCTGACGCTGGTGGGCTTTTGCAAGCCGGGCAGGGCGACGATCTACACCCACCCGCAGCGTTTGAATGCGGGTTAAAAGTTGATCAGTAAATTTGAACAATGACAGCAAATCCTTCCGCTTTTTGTTTGGTGATGTGCGGGCTACTATTTAACACATCAAGGCACAACGCCTTATCTAAACAACTAAATGAAAGGGTTTATCTCATGAAAAGCATCAAAACTTTTGTCGCAGTAATCGCTATGGCCGCCTCTTTTGCTTCCTTCGCTGCTGAAACCGTCACCGCTACCGCGACAACGATGGACGGCGCGGAAGCGAAAATCGCCGCACAGGCCCAGGCAGCAGGCGCTTCGTCTTACAAAATTACCGAAGCGTTTACCGGCAACCGCGTGCATATGACTGCGGAGCTGAACAAATAAGCGTAACGCTACTGTCGAAAGAGCGCCTCAGGGCGCTTTTTTTGTTTCCGCTTTGGCAAAAAACAGTCACTATTTCCCACCGCCGCGAAAAAAATGTGGCAGTACTCACGTTTCCGTTCTTTTCTTAAATCCCCATTATTACCGCAAATGAAACATCTTCAATGCTGAATATCTCGATGTTTTAACGCTATGAAATATAAAGATATTAAAACCAGAAAGCGATGAAGATCACTCTCTTTTAATGAGATGTTTATCACAAAAATAAGCGTGATATCACTCCTGTCAACTATTCACGGACCTAATTTAATACGCATTATGTGATCTCCATTGCAAATAGAAGTCTTGCAGTCAGGGAAAAATGTTGTCAGGCAAATGAGCGAGGAAGCGTCATGAAAATTGGCATCGTTATTAGCGGCGGGGATGTTTCGGGAATGAATAATTTTATATTCCAGATTGCCAGGCAGGCTGATGCCGAGATCACGCTGTTTAATGGCGGTATTCCTGGCCTGCTGGAGAAAAATCATCAGGATATCGCCTGGCGCGATCTGGTTGATTTCTCTATTACCGCTGTGCCGATCATTACCTCCGGACGCACCAGTCGCAAACTGCAGCGCAGCGAATATGAAATGATTGCTAAAAAACTTAAATCGTTGCGTATTGATGTGCTTATTATGGCCGGGGGGGATGGCAGCCTGCAGTTTCTCAATACCCTAAGTGAATTTGATATTAATTGCTTTGGCGTGGGAATGACTATCGATAATGATGTGTATGGCAGTGATTATACGATTGGTTTTTCCACGGCCTGCGAGCAGATTATTAAAGAAGTCTCCCGTTTAAGAAATACCGGAAGAGCGCTGCCGGGGCGGGTTTTTATGGTTGAGATATTAGGAGGTTATTGTGGAGAACTAACGTTACAGTCCGCCATTAAATGCAATGCGGATATTGCCCTGATCCCGGAGGCGCAGATGCCGCTGGCCATGCTTGCGGAACGGATTACCCGGAAGCTGAGCATGCAGAACAGCGTCGTTATCCTCTGCTCAGAAGGCTACACCAAAGAGTACTCTCCCGGCTTTCAGGGAGCGATTGATACCATGATCAAACAGCTGGAACCGCAAATTGGCGTCCGTATCCGTAAAACGATTGTCGGCTATGGCTTACGCAGCGGTGAACCGACCTGTGAAGAGATTTATCAGGGCACCATTATGGCCAGTGAGGTGGTTCGCTGTATTCAGTCAGGTATGAAAAATAAAGCCATAATAATTAATTCCAGTAATAAACCTATTCCGATTGATTTAGTCAGTATGAAAAAACGTCTGGTCGATACTGAAGGACATCATTATAAACTTGCCAAGCAACTCAATATTATTTGAGGAGACCCTCCATGCTGAAAATTTTATGCGTATGTGGCTGCGGCCTCGGTTCAAGCTTTGCCATTGAAATGACGGCGAAGGCAGTTTTAAAAAAGCTGGAAATTCCCGCTCATATTGAACACACCACCGTATCCGAAGCCGGAGCCTTTAAATCGGATATGATTTTGACGCAAAAAACCTTTGCCGACATCTTAACCGCCGATGCCACTGAAGAGGAAATTAAACGCGTCGTGGTGCTCAATAAACTTACGGATAAAGAGGAAATTGAAACCAAAATCGTCGCATTCTTAAAAGAACGTCATCTGAAGGTGGCTGATTATGAATAGCTTCGTTACGTTTATCGTTAAGGATTTACTTGGTCAGGCATCTATTCTTATTGCTTTTATTGCCATGCTTGGCCTGATCCTGCAAAAGAAATCCCCGGGCAAAACCGCGGAAGGGACGTTTAAAACGCTGCTCGGCTTCTTAATTATGATGGCCGGGATCAACATCATTGTCGCCACGCTAACCTTCCTCAACGATATCTTCACCCAGGGGTTTGGCATGAAGGGCTACATTACCGATGTGGCCGCCATCGCCGGGTTAGCGAATCGGGAATTAGGTTCGGAAGTGGCGCTGACGCTGCTGGTGATCTTTGCCGTCAATATAATTATCGCCCGTCTGACGCCGCTAAAATATATTTTCCTGACCGGTCAGGCGCTGCTGTGGATGGCGACGATCGGCGCCGTGATTGGCTATAAATCCGGGCTCACCGGCGTACCGCTGATTTTAACCGGGGGCATCTTCGGCGGCGTGATGGCGGTGTTAATGCCGGCCCTGGCGCAGCCGGTGGTCAGGCGCATAACCGGGTCTGACGACGTAGCCCTGGGGCACTTCTGTACCATCGGTTATCTGGTGCAGGCCGCCGTCGCGAAGGTCGTCGGCAAAGGTTCCCGCTCCACGGAAGATCTCGAGCTGCCTGATAACTTTAAGTTTCTGCAGGATACCTATCTGGCCATGGCGGTGGTGATGGTGCCGATGTATCTCATCCCGGCTATCGCGGCGGGCCCGCAGTACATCGCGCAGTTCTCCGGCGGGATTAACTACCTGATGTATGCCTTTATGCAGTCCATTCAGTTTGTCGCCGGGGTTTTTGTCCTCTATAGCGGCGTGCGTTTATTGCTCAATGAGCTGGTGCCGGCCTTTCGCGGTATCGCGATGCGTATTGTTCCGGATGCGAAGCCGGCTCTCGATTGCCCGGTACTGTTTCCTTATGCGCCGAATGCGGTGATTGTCGGATTTCTGGCGACGACCGCCGGCTCGATTATCGGCATGCTGATCTTCCCTATGTTCGGTCTGGCGATGATCCTCCCCGGGCTGTTAACCAACTTTTTCGCCGGCGGCACGGCAGGGGTATTTGGCAACGCGCTGGGCGGACGCCGCGGGGCGATGATCGGCGGGGTTATTCACGGTCTGTTTATCACGTTTCTGCCGGCCATTCTGGTGCCCATGCTGGAGAGTTACGGCTTTACGGGCGTCACCTTCAGCGACTCTGACGTCATCAGCTCGGGTCTGGTATTAGGCCACGCCTTCCAGAATAACTGGCTCTTTGTCGCCTTATTTATTGTGTTTGTCGCCGCACTGGCATGGTTTGTCAACGGGAAATCCGCTAAGCCGAAAGGGGAAAATGTTCATGAGTCTGTATAATTTCAATGAGATTTTAAAAATCGCCCAAGAGAGAAATTTTAAAGCGATTGGCTCGTTTAACTTGCACTGTATTGAGATGCTACCGGCATTTTTCAAAGCCGCGCAAAACAGCCACAGCCCGTTAATGATCCAAATTTCAACCGGGACCGCGGAGTACCTCGGCTATCGTTTGCTGGTCGACGCCGTGCGTTCATTAGCGGACAGTGAAAATATTCCAACCTGTCTGCATCTTGACCACTGCTCAGATATTAAGGCCATCGAGACGGCAATGAACGCGGGCTTTTCGTCGGTGATGTACGACGGCTCACATTTAAGCCTTGAGGAAAATATCGGTAATACGCGAATAGTGGTGGAGATGGCCCGCCCGCGCAATATTACGGTAGAAGGCGAACTGGGGGCGATCGGCGGGTCAGAGGATGGAAAAGCGGTGGCGGCGGAAGATATCTGCTTTACCACCGTCGAAGACGCGAAACGCTTTGTGGAGGAGACCCAGGTCGATATGCTGGCCGTCTCGGTGGGCACTGTGCATGGCCTCTACACCGGTAAAGCGCAGATACAGCACCAGCGGCTGAAACAGATTAGCGCGGCGACCGGCGTGCCGCTGGTACTGCACGGCGGTACCGGCGTCAGCGATGAGGATATGCGGCTGGCCGTCACCGAAGGGATTAATAAAGTGAACGTCGGGACGGAAATGAACGTGCAGTGGGTTGACCGCTGTAAAACGACGTTTGAGAAAGGGAAAGTGAATGACAGCGTACGGAAATTCTTAATTCCCGCCAACCAGGCTGTCACTGATGTCTTAATGGAAAAAATGGCGTTATTTAAATAACGTTTTCTCCGTCACTCTCTATTTCGTTGCCCTGTCTTCCGCCAGGGAGGGAACTTGCTATGTTTGAATCATTGAAAACGTTGTGGAAAAAAGAGCAAACCCCGCTGCAGGATTATGATCAACAGTCCCGTCAGTTGGCGGAGGAGATTGCCAGGCTGGAAGGCGCACTACAGCGCCAGCCTGGCAATAGCGAGGTGCAAAAAACATTGATGCTGACTTACAACCGGGCGCTATCCATATATGCCAAAAGCACCACTCACCGGCAGGATATTGATACGCTGTTTCTGCAGATTGATAATTTACGCAATATTATTCGCCGCAATATTTAGGAATACAGAATGACCATAAAAGAACTGCTTATTGAGGCCGATGCTATTCAGGTTGGCGTTGTGGAGTCCGACTGGCAGCGGGTAATAAAGCTGGCTGCCCGCCCGCTGGAGGCAAAAGGCTTTATTTCGACCGAATATAGCCAGGCGGTGATCGACAATACCCTGAACCATGGCGCCTATTACGTTTTCGATGAAGGTATTGCTATCCCCCATGCCCGACCCGAGTGCGGCGTCAGACGCAACTGCTTTAGCCTGGTGCTGTTGGAAAAGCCGATTCCCTTTGCAGACAGTGAAAAGGCCGACATTGTCATTATGTTTGGCGCCCGGGATAGCAATGCGCATATCGAGGAGGGGATCCGCTCCATCGTCGCGCTGCTGGATAACAATGACACGATGGCCAAACTGCGGATGGCCCGCAGCCGGGAGGAGGTTGTCGCATTACTATGAACAGACATCTGACCCCAGTCTGCAAAACGGCTATTTTAATCAACGGCATTCCGGCTTCGGGGAAGAGTACCATCACCCGTTTGCTGGCGGAGACCTTCAGCCTGCCGGTATTGACGATCGACGGCATCAAAGAGCCGTTTATGGCGCGTCTGGCCCCGGTCGACCGGCCAATGAATCGCCAACTGGGCTGTGCGGCGTATGAGGTGATCTGGTCGATTGTCGGCGCATCGCCTGCCAGCATGGTCTGGTTGATCGACGCCTGGTTCGGCTTCCAGCCCCGGGAGACCTTGCAAAAATTGCTGCAGCAGGCGGGCGTGGAGCAGGTGATTGAGATCTGGAACCATATCTCCCCCGAGCTGGCGGTCGCGCGCTATGCCTCGCGGCTGGCGACGCGGTCGCCGGGTCACCCCGGCGAAGAGTATCTGCCGGAGCTGGCCCAGCTGGCCGGGCGTGCGCAGCCCATGTCTTTAGGGCCCCTTCTGACGATAGACCAGCGGCGCCCGCTGGAGATAACGCCGGTTATTCACTGGCTTGAAGGCACAATTAGCGGACAACGCACCGGTCTGGCGAATTTCGCATACCCGTCCTAGGGCATACCCGCCAGCCGCAGCAGCGCCGTCACCACCGCCGCGGCGATAATTACGCCGATCAGCGGCACCTTGCGCCAGGCGAGGAACACGGCGACGACAACGCCCAGAACGCGCGCCATGCCGGCGAAATGCGCGCCTTCATAAAAAGTGGTGGCCAGGGCGACGGAAAAAAGCAGCACCGTCGCCGCATCGGAAAGCAGCGCCTGCGAGCGCTCGGAAAAGGCCAGCCGATTACCAAGCTTCGCGCCGCCAAGACGCATCAGATAGGTTCCCAGCGACAGGATGGCGATACCGGCGATAAACAGCGTCATATTGCCCATTATTTTTTCCTCGACAGTAAACCAAACAGCGAGAGCAGCACCGGCAGCCCGGTAGGCGCAAACGGCACGGCGGCAAGCGCCAGCGCGGCGCCGCTGGCGGCGCGGATCAGCGTGGTACGGTTTTTAAAGGCCGGGATCACCAGCGCCAGCAGGATTGCCGGGAAGACCGCATCAAGCCCGATGGTCTCCGGCGCCGGCAGCAGTTTGCCGACGGCCGCGCCGGTGAGCGTACCCAAAGGCCAGATCAGCGCCACGCCGGCGCCGCACAGCCAGTAGGCCGCTTTGCGCTGCACGGGGGTGGGCTGCGACAAGCCAAAGACCACGCTCTCGTCGTTCATAATGTGGCACCCGATAAAGCTTAAGGCGCGCCGACCCACCAGTTCGCGCACGGTCACCCCGAAAGGGATATGACGCGCGTTGACTAACAGGCCAGCGGCGGCGGCGGCCAGTGGGCTACCGCCGCTGGCGACAATGCCGATAAACATAAATTCAGAGGCGCCCGCCAGCACGGACACCGAAAGCACGAGCGGCACCCATAAGGGGAAGCCGTAAGCCACCGCCAGCGACCCATAGGACATGCCCACCACCCCGACGGCGAGGCAAACTAAAGCAATCGCTTTTATCGTGTCTCCGCTGAGACTGGAGAGAGTTTGTTTCATATCACTTAGCCATATCGAACGAATTTCCATTATAATGAACACATAATGATCGTTTTTCAAGGCGAACGAATCGTTCGATATAAAAAACAAAGGGGCGGGTATGACACAGCCAATCAGCGTTATCGCCAAAAGTCTGGTGCGGGAGCGGGCGCGGACCGGGCTTTCGCTGGCGGAAGTCGCGCGTCGGGCGGGTATCGCCAAATCCACGCTATCGCAACTGGAGTCCGGCAACGGTAATCCTAGTCTGGAAACGCTGTGGTCGCTCTGCGTGGCGCTGGATATTCCATTTGCCCGGCTGCTTGAGCCGCAGGTGAACAAAACGCAGGTGATCCGCCGCGGCGAGGGGACAAAAGTGGTGGCGGAGCAGGCGAACTATCAGGCTATTTTGCTGGCCGCCTGCCCGCCCGGCGCGCGTAGGGACATCTATTTGCTGCTCACCCAGCCCGGCGCCGACCGCATTTCGCATCCGCATCCGCCAGGGTCAGTGGAACATATTATCGTCACTCAGGGGCGCGCGCGGGTAGGATTGACGTCGGCGCCGGAAGAGCTCGGCGAGGGCGACTATATCTGCTACCCGGCGGATCAGGAGCATGTGTTTCAGGCCCTGGAGCCGGATACGCAGGCGCTGCTGATCGCTGAGCAAAACTGACATCGCACCGGCGGGCGTCGCGCTCTCGCTGGACGCCATAGCCGTATTGCGGGACACTAGCCGCATTCTTCCGCGAAGACAGGCATACCTATGTCGCTGAAAGCCATTGCTAAAGAACTTGGGATCTCGGTTACGACCGTCAGCCGCGCGTTAAACGGCTATGATGATGTGTCGCAGGAGACCCGTGCTCGCGTCGAGGCTGAAGCGCAGCGTCGCGGATATCGGCCAAACACGTTCGCGCGTCGCCTGAAAATGGGCAAAATCGACGCCGTTGGCCTCGTGTTCCCCGTGCGCCCCGCGCCGCTGAATAACAACGTCTTTCTCGAAATGGTGGGAGAAATCAGCCACGAACTGGCGCGCTATGAGATTGATTTACTGCTGATCGCCGATGATGAACAGGCCGATAAGCACGGGTATATGCGCATGGTGCAGAGCCGTCGCGTCGATGCGCTGATCGTCGCGCATACCCTGGACGACGACCCGCGCCTGATTCAGCTGCTCTCTTCCGGCTTTCCTTTCCTCGCGCTGGGCCGTAGCCGCCTGCCGCAGCCCTACGCCTGGTTTGATTTCGATAACCAGGCGGGCACCTACCGCGCCACCCGCCATCTGATTAGACAGGGGCATCGGCGCATCGCGCTGCTGAGTGAAAATAATAATCAGGCGTTTATTACCCAACGGCGCAACGGATACCTGGAAGCCCTGCGCGAAGCGGGCCTGGCGGAAACCTGGCTGCGCAGCGTGCCGCCCACCCGCCGCGGCGGGTTTCAGGCAACGATGGAGCTGCTGCGCTTGCCTGAACCGCCAACGGCGATTGTCACCGACTGCAACACCCATGGCGACGGCGCGGCGATGGCCCTGGCTCAGCTTGGGCGTCTTACCGGCGCCGAGCGCGTCTCACTGGTGGTCTACGACGGTTTGCCGCAGGACAGCATCATCGACACCCCGGTAGGCGCAGTGGTTCAGTCCACCCGACAGGGGGTTGGACGCCAGATAGCCACGATGGTCCGCCGCTTAATCGCCGGCGAGGATCTGGCCTCGCTCCAGGTGCTCTGGCAGCCCGAATTCATCCCCGGCGAAACCGCCTGATACCGCTCTCCACAGATTAATTTCCTGAACTCGATCACGGATCCAAAACGTTTTGGTTGGCGTCCGAAACGTTTCGGATCAACAGTAAGGCATTCCTTGAAGTGGAGATGTCTAATGTCTGATTCGATTATACGCCTGCAAAGCGCAGCGGCTGACGTGGTGATCAAAACCCACCCTTTCGCCGAAATTATCTACTGGGGGCCGCATTTAAGCCACTTTTCGCCGCAGGATGCCGACAGCCTGACGCGGCCGGTCGCCAATGGCCGCCTCGACGTCGATTCCCCGGTCACCTTAATGGCGGAGCTGGGTCACGGTCTGTTTGGCGCTCCGGGCATTGAAGGCCATCGCCAGGGGCTGGATGCCTCGCCGATTTTCGCCACCAGCGAAGTGCGGCACGAGGGCCAGACGCTGACCCTGGTTAGCAAAGACCCGCAGGCCGGCCTGCGGTTGTGCAGTGAAATCCAGCTTGATAGCAGCGGCGTGCTGAGCGTGCGCCATGGCGTGACCAATCTGCGCGCCAGCCCATGGCAGGTGGATCGCCTGGCGGTCACGCTGCCGGTCGCCGAGCGCGCTCGCGAGGTAATGGCTTTCCATGGCCGCTGGATCCGCGAGTTTCAGCCCCATCGTCTGCTCCTTGAACACGACAGCTTTGTGCTGGAGAACCGCCGCGGGCGCACCTCTCACGAACATTTCCCGGCCTTGATCACCGGCAGCCACGCCTTTAGCGAGATGCAGGGTGAAGTCTGGGGTGTGCATCTGGGCTGGAGCGGCAACCATCGCCTGCGGGCGGAGGTGAAAACCGATGGCCGCCGCTATCTGCAGGCCGAGGCGCTCTATCTGCCTGGCGAAATGGCGCTGGCGGAAGGGGAAACCTTATGGACGCCGTACCTGTATGCCAGCTACTCGGCGAACGGGCTGAACGGTATGAGCCAGCAGTTCCATCGTTATCTGCGCGAACGGATTATTCGCTTCCCGGGCAACAAGCCGCGCCCGGTGCATCTCAACACCTGGGAGGGGATCTATTTCGACCACGATCCGGACTACATCATGCGCATGGCGGATGAAGCAGCGGCGCTGGGCGTGGAGCGTTTTATCATTGACGACGGCTGGTTTAAAGGACGCAACGACGACTGGGCGGCGCTCGGCGACTGGTATCTCGATGAGGACAAATATCCCCACGGTCTGACGCCGGTTATCGACCACGTGAAATCGCTGGGGATGGAGTTCGGCATCTGGGTGGAGCCTGAGATGATTAACCCGAACTCCGATCTCTACCGCGCCCATCCCGACTGGGTGCTGGCGCTGCCGGGCTATACGCCGCTTCCCGGGCGTCATCAGTTTGTCCTGAACCTGAATATTCCGGAAGCCTTTGATTATCTGCTGGAGCGGATGAGCTGGTTGCTGGGCTCGCACGCGGTGGATTATGTGAAGTGGGATATGAACCGCGAGCTGGTACAGCCCGGGCATAACGGTAAAGCTGCCGCCGATGCGCAAACCCGCCAGTTCTATCGCCTGCTCGATACGCTGGTGGCCCGCTTCCCGCATATTGAATTTGAATCCTGCTCCTCCGGCGGCGGTCGTATCGATTATGAAGTCCTCAAGCGCAGCCATCGCTTCTGGGCTTCTGACAACAATGACGCCCTTGAACGCAATACCATCCAGCGCGGCATGAGCTACTTCTTCCCGCCGGAGGTGATGGGCGCGCACATCGGTAATCGCCACTGTCATGCCACCTTCCGCCAGCACAGTATCGCCTTCCGCGGCCTGACGGCGCTGTTCGGTCATATGGGGCTTGAGCTGGATCCGGTGAGCGCCGATGAAGAAGAACGCGCCGGGTACCGGAAATACGCGGCCCTGCATAAGCAATGGCGCGACGTGATACATCACGGCGTGCAGTGGCGGATGGATATGCCGGACGCCACCACCCTTGCCCATGGCGTCGTCAGCCCGGATAAAGCGCAGGCGATTTTCCTCGTCAGCCAGCTGGCGATGCCGGACTACACCCTGATGGCGCCGCTGCGCCTGGCGGGGCTGGAGGCGAGCGCCCGCTATCAGGTGACGCTCCTCGATCATCCGAACATACAGATCACCGGCGAGGGCGGCCACACCATGCGGAAGCTGCCGGCATGGATGACGACGCCGCAGACCGTAAGCGGTGAGTGGCTACAGCAGGCGGGGTTGGCGCTGCCCATCCTCGACCCGGAAAGCGCCATTCTGATTGGCCTGCAACGCGTGTGATGGTACCGGGCCGCGCCGCGGCCCTTCTTGAGGAAAATATAATGAACCCGACCGTCTGTACCCACAAAAACAACCCCAACTTCTGGATTTTCGGGCTGTTCTTCTTTCTCTACTTCTTCATCATGGCCACCTGCTTTCCGTTTCTGCCGATCTGGCTGTCGGACGTCATCGGCCTGAATAAAACCGAAACCGGCCTCGTTTTCTCCAGCCTGTCGCTGTTCGCCATCTGTTTCCAGCCGATCCTCGGGGTGATCTCTGACAAGCTGGGGCTGAAAAAACACCTGATGTGGATCGTGACCGTTCTGCTGGTGCTGATTGCTCCCTTCTTCCTCTATGTTTTCGCTCCGCTGCTGAAAACCAATATCTGGCTCGGGGCGCTGAGCGGCGGCGCTTACATTGGCTTTGTGTTCTCCGCTGGCGCCGGCGCGATGGAGGCCTATATCGAACGGGTAAGCCGCAACAGCGGGTTTGAATACGGCAAGGCGCGCACCTTTGGTTGCCTGGGCTGGGCGCTGTGCGCCACCACGGCGGGGATGCTGTTCAGCGTTAACCCGGAGTGGGTGTTCTGGATGGGCTCGGCCGCCGCGCTGCTGCTGGTGGTGCTGGTGGCTATCGCCAAACCGCAGGCCAGTCAGTCCGCGCAGGTAATGGACTCGCTCGGCGCCAATCGCCCGGCGATCGATTTAAAAACGGCGGTGCGCATGTTCCGCCAGCGGAAGATGTGGATGTTTATTCTGTACGTCATCGGCGTAGCCTGCGTGTATGACGTTTTCGATCAGCAGTTCGCCACCTTCTTCAAATCGTTCTTCGCGACCCCGGAAGCAGGCACCCGTGCCTTTGGTTTCGCCACCACCGCGGGAGAAATTTGTAACGCCATCATTATGTTCAGCTCGCCGTGGATTATTAACCGCATCGGGGCGAAGAATACCTTGCTGATTGCCGGGATGGTGATGGCGGCAAGAATGATTGGCTCTTCCTTCGCCACCACCGCCGCGGAAGTGGTGGCGCTGAAAATGCTCCATGCGCTGGAGGTGCCGTTCCTGCTGGTGGGCGCCTTTAAATATATTACCGGCGTGTTTGACGTCCGGCTGTCGGCGACCATTTACCTGGTGGGCTTCCAGTTCGCCAAGCAGGTGGCGGCGATCTTCCTCTCCGCCTTCGCCGGGAATATGTATGATCGGATCGGTTTCCAGGAGACCTATATGATCCTCGGCGGTATTGCCCTCACCATCACTTTAATATCGGCGTTTACGTTAGCGGGTAAGACGAAAACTGAGCCGCTGCGCGATAATGCGATGACGGTTTAATTATCAACATTCCGTGGCACAGGGTGGTGCCTGACAGAGAAGGAAGAGGTCATGATGGATATGAAAAAACGTATGAACAGCGGTGAGCTTTACCTGGATGCAGGATATGGCTTGCCGGAGCAGCGGCTGATGGGTAAAGCTCGGGCCTATGAATATAATCATTCGCATCCGTTTAATCAGGAATTGCGCAACGATATTATTCAGCGCATGTTCGCGAAAGTCGGCGAACAATGCTGGATAGAGCCGCCGATCAATATTGCCTATGGGATCCATACGACGATTGGTGATAATTTTTATGCCAATTTTAACCTCACGCTGGTCGACGATGCGGACATTATCATCGGCAATAACGTCATGTTTGCGCCAAATGTCACTATCTCCACCGCCGGGCATCCCATCCACCCCGCGCTGCGCCATACGCATCAACAGTTTTCATTACCGGTGGTGATTGAAGATGGGGTCTGGTTAGGCACGGGGGTGATTATTAATCCCGGGGTAACGATTGGCCAGAATTCAGTCATAGGCGCGGGCAGTGTGGTCAATCGCTCCATACCGGCGAATGTGGTTGCCGCAGGCGTACCTTGCCGGGTATTAAGAGAAATTACCGATGCGGATAAAGACAAATACGTACTTTTTCCCGGATGATGGGCGAGAGAAACAGGGGAGCGCAAAGGGTCGTGTCCCCTGTTTTGCATTACCGCCGTTGAAACGGCCTCCAGCACGCATGGCGGGAGGCCGGGGAAGGTACTCTCCGGCGTCGTGGGGGTTCACGCCAGATAAAACACTTCTTTGAGCTCCGCGCTCAGCGGGCTGTTGTCCGGGTTGCTGGGCATCACCTCGCGCATGTATTTCCACCAGCGCTGGCACACTTCCGTGCTGGCGACCGCCTCCCAGCGGGCTTCAGACTCAATCTCCACCGTGGCGAACAGCAGGTGGCGTTCTTTATCGAGATAGATGGCGTAGTGGTGCGCGCCGTGGGCTTTCAGCGTAGCCTCCAGCTCCGGCCAGATGGGGTTATGACGGCGCTGGTACTCCTCGTGCGCGTCGGGGTTCACCTGCATGACAAAGGCTTTACGGATCATAATGCCTCCAGATAGAGCTCGCGGACCTCATCGCGGCTGGCGGGGCGCGGGTTACATGGCGCGCATGGGTCGGCCAGCGCTTTGTCCAGCCAGCCTTCGATATCGGCTTTGCTGACGCCAAGCTGGCTGAAGCCCTGGGGGATCCCCACGCGTTTGCTCAGCGCGCGAATGGCGTTGATGGCCTCCATGCTGGCGGCTTCATCGCTCATGCCGCGGGTATCGACACCCATCGCCTGCGCCACGCGGGCGAAGCGCGCCACGGCGTTCGGGCGGTTAAAGTTTTCGATGATCGGCAGCAGGATGGCGTTGCACACCCCGTGCGGCAGGTTGTGGGTGGCGCCAGGCTGATGGGCCAGGGCGTGTACCAGCCCGAGGCCGGCGCTGTTAAACGCCATGCCCGCCAGATACTGGCCAAACGCCATCTGCTCGCGGGCCTGCAGATCGTGTCCATCGTCTACCGCTTTCGGCAGCCACAGGTTGATCAGGCGGATGGCCTCGAGGGCGTTGGCGTCGGTCAGGGGATGGGCACCAACGGAGACAAAGGCCTCGATGGCGTGGGTCAGGGCGTCCATGCCGGTGGCGGCGGTAACGGCTGGCGGGATGTCGAGCATCACGCTGGCGTCGTCGACGGCGATATCCGGGATCAGGTTCGGGTCGATAATCACCTCTTTTACCTGACGCTCGCTATCGATAATCACTGCGTTGCTGGTCATCTCCGCCGCCGTGCCGGCAGTGGTGTTGATGGCCACCAGCGGCACGCCAGCGTTTTTCACTTTGCCGACGCCGGAATAGGCTGTGGAGGGGCCAGGGTTGGCGGTGAGGATTTTTATCGCCTTGGCGGTATCAATCGGGCTGCCGCCGCCGAAGGCGATCAGGTAATCGCAGCGGGCCGCCTGGTACGCCGCATAGCCTTGTTGCACCAACGCTTCGGTAGGGTTGGGGAACACGTCGTCAAACAGCTGATATGCCATCTGCTGTTCATCCAGCGCGGAAAACAGACTGTCCAGCAGGCCCAGCTTCACCAGCTGCCCGTCGGTGACGATCAGCGCCTTGCCCCACTGTTTACCCGCTACCAGCTTGACCATATCGCCGATAGCGCCTGCGCCGTGGAGGCTGATTTTAGGTAGTGCCAACATAAAACTCATGATAATTCTCCTTAATGTTGATTTTGGGAAATCCGTTTCCCTTCACCCGCTCCCGGGTCGCGGCTGGCGCCTTACCCGGGCTACAGGTTCACTGGCGTCTGCAGGCCGGTAGCCAGGACAGGTGCGTAGCACCGCCTCCGGGATTTAGGGTGAAGGGGAAATTAACATCGTCTTCGCTGCAGCATCCGCCGGGTCATAATCGGCAGGGAGATAACCACGATCAGCATCGCGCCGATAATCACCGACATCACGATGCCGGGGACGTTGAGCAGGCTCAGGCCGAAGGTCACCAGCCCCATCAGAAAGGTGGCGATGATCACCCCGGGCATGCTGCCGGAGCCGCCGAGAATATTGACGCCGCCGAGCACCGCCATGGTGACAACCGCCAGCTCCCAGCCCATCGCCAGGGTAGGGCGGGTACTGCCGAGCCGTGAGGTCAGCAGGACCGCCGCCAGTCCGGCCATCAGCCCGACCAGCGCGAACAGCGCCAGGTTATGGCGCTTCACGTTGATCCCGGAGTACCAGGCGCCGGTCGGATTATTGCCGATGGCGTAGGTCCGGCGACCAAAGTTGGTTTTATGCAGCAGGAAGGTGAAGGCGGCCGCGAGGAGGATAAACAGCGCAAACTCAAAAGAGAGCGCGCCCCACACGTACCCCTGGCCGAACCAGGCAAAGCTCTCCGGGTAGTGGTTGAGCGCCTGATCGCCCAGCAGGATATAGGTGATGCCGCGATACAGGCTCATGGTGCCGATGGTGATCACGATCGACGACAGGTTAAAACGCGTCACCAGGATACCGTTGAACAGGCCGCACAGCAGACCTACGCCCAACCCGACCAATACCAGCAGCGGCGTATCCATCCCCGCCGCCGCGCAGAAGCCCATCACCGTTGAGCTGAGCGCCATCGTCGAGGCTACCGACAGATCGATTTCCCGGGCGATAATCAGCATCGCCATCGGCA
Organism: Klebsiella sp. JB_Kp042; assembly: GCF_040065275.1. Classification (NCBI taxonomy): domain Bacteria; kingdom Pseudomonadati; phylum Pseudomonadota; class Gammaproteobacteria; order Enterobacterales; family Enterobacteriaceae; genus Klebsiella; species Klebsiella sp. JB_Kp042. The sequence goes on along the minus strand of NZ_JBEAJL010000014.1, from coordinate 38,008 downwards.
GGACGACGATCGCTTTCTCGGTAAAGGTGAAGGTGGCGTCCGACAGGTTCCAGATATTAAGGAAATAAGGGGAAGCCAGGGCGTTGCCGATAAATACCGCCAGGGTGACCGCCAGTAAAAACCCTTCCCAGCACAGCAGGCGGCGCAGCGGCGACGGCGCGGCCGGGGCGTTTTTCATCTCTTCAGATACCATCATCTTGCTCATGATTTCACCCCCTGTTTCTGCCGGGCTAGCGCCGCGTTACGCAGGATTAACCGCCCGTGACCGCGATTGCCGCGCTCGTTAAGCAGCACCGCCATGACGATCACCGCCCCGGAAATCGCCATTTGCCAGAACGGTGAGATGCCGATCACCGGCAGGGCATTATTGATGACGCCGAGGAACAGCGCGCCGCACAGGCAGCCCAGCACCCGTCCGCTTCCGCCCATGGTGCTGATACCGCCGATCACGCAGGCGGCGACCACCTGCAGCTCAAAGCCGTTCGCTACGTCGACATAGGCGACGGCGAAGCGCGAGATCCACAGATAGCCGCAGAAGCCGGCCAGCGCGCCGGAGAGACAGAAGCTGACGAACTGCATTTTCCCGGCGTTAATACCGGTGTAGTACGCCGCCGTCGCGTTGCCGCCTGCGGTGTATAAAGCCCGGCCGGTGCGGCTGTAGCGCAGGAAATAACCCACCAGCAGCAGCGCGGCGATGGCGCACCAGCTCAGCAGCGGCAATCCCAGGAGGGCGCTGCGCGGCAGACTGAGGAAATCAGCGCTCATCTGATGTGAGTTAACCCAGCCGCCGTCGGTCAGCAGAAAGATAATGCCGCGATAAATGCTCATGGTGCCCAGGGTCACCACGATGGCGGGAATGCCGAGGCGCCAGACCAGCAGGCCGTTAATCACCCCCATCAGCAGGCCCAGCAGGGTTGCCAGCGCCAGCAGCGCCACCACCGGAATACCCGGATAGTGGGCGTTAAGCAGGGCGACGATCATCCCGGTCAGCGCCAGGTTGGCGGCCATCGACAGATCGATGCCTTTGGTGAGCAGCACCATCATCTGCCCGAGGGCGAGGATGATAAGGATGGCGGTATCGTTAAACATCTCCACCAGATTGCCCGGTGAAACGAACGATGGCGCCCGGCTGCCAATGGCGCCGATCATCAAAATGATGACCACCGCCAGCAGCGCTTCGCGATGCTTCAGCCATGCGTGTCCCATCATGCTGCCTCCTGGCCAATGCCGCTGGCGGCGCTAACGATGGTTTCCGCCGTCGCTTCCCCGGCCCGGTACTCGGCGACCATCAGCCCTTCGTGCATCACGATAATCCGGTCGGCCATGCCCATCACTTCGGGCAACTCTGACGAGACCATAATCACCGCCAGCCCCTGGCTGACCAGCTCGGACATAAACTGATGCACGGCGGCTTTAGAGCCGATATCGATGCCTTTGGTCGGCTCGTCGAGGATAATCACCTCGGGATGGGTCGCCAGCCATTTGCCGATCACCACTTTCTGCTGGTTGCCGCCGGAGAGGGTCTCCACCGGCTGCCGCCAGCTGAAGGCTTTAACCTGCAGGCGCGAGGCGTACTCGTCCGCCAGCCGCCATTCCCGGGCGTCGTTCAGGACGCCGTTAGGGTTGAGCTTACTGAGCTGCGGCAGACTGATGTTTTGGGCGATGGGCAGGGCGATGATCGCCCCCTGTTTCTGCCGCTCTTCCGGTACGCAGACGATGCCCGCGCGGATGGCGTCGGCGGGCTGGCGAAAGCGCATGGGGCTGCCGTTCAGCCGGATCTCGCCGGAGGAGGGATGCGTTACGCCGGAGAGCGCCTGCATCAGCTCGGTGCGTCCGGCGCCCACCAGGCCGTAAAAGCCGAGAATTTCTCCCTTGCGCAGGCTGAAGCTGATATGGGCAAACTCGGTAGGATGACAAAGATCGTTTACCTCCAGCACAGTTTCTCCGGGCGTGCAGTCGACTTTCGGGTAGGTTTGGTCGATCGCCCGGCCCACCATCATCGACACCATCCGCTCTTCGGTGATATCGCTCATCGCCCCGGAGCTCACGTACACGCCGTCGCGCAGAATGGTGTAGTAGTCCGCCAGCTCGAAAATCTCATCAAACTTATGCGAGATAAACAGGATCGCTTTGCCATCCTGCTTCAGACGCTCAACGATCTGATAAAACTCCAGAATTTCATGTTGCGAGAGCGCGGCGGTCGGCTCATCCAGGATCACCACCTGGGCGTCGAAAGCCAGCGCCCGGGCAATCGCCACCATGTGCCGTTGGGCGATGCTGAGCGTTTTCAGCGTGGCGCGCGGGTCGATCAGAACTTCAAGCCGGGCGAGGATCTCGCCAGCCCGGCGATGCATCGCAGGCCAGTCGAGCGTTTTGAGCAGCCCCTTATACAGATACTGGCCGACGAAAATGTTTTCGCTGACCGAGAGTTCGTCAAACAGCACGGTTTCCTGGTGAATGGCGGTGATCCCCACCTTGTGCGCCGATTCCGGCGTCGGCAGATGAATGGGGATCGCTTTATAGAGGATCTCCCCCTCTTCGGGCTGATAAATACCGGTCATGACTTTGACCAGCGTGGATTTCCCCGCGCCGTTTTCGCCGATGAGGGCGGTCACTTTGCCGGGCCAGAGATCAAGCTGTACGTTCTCAAGGGCACGCACACCGGGAAAAATCTTGGTGATGCCCTTCAGCGACAGCAGTGGCGTTGATGCTGACATGATAGTTCTCCGTAAAATCGCCCCTCACCCTAACTCTCTCCCCAAAGGGGAGAGGGAACGGTCCGGCGCCCGCTGGCCGCATCGCGCAGAGGGCCGGGGTGAGGGAACAAGGGTTAGAAAATCTTCGAGAACTTATCGATGTTGCTCGCATCGTAGACAAACGGCTCGGCCATCGCGCCGTTCCCCTCGGCATCCAGCTTCACTTTGCCCAGCTTGCCCATACTGGCTTCGGTTTTGGTCGCGGTGCCTTTGACTAAATCGTCGGCCAGATAGGTGGCGGCGTAGCCCAGGTCAATCGGGTTCCAGATGGCGAAACTTTTGCTGGCGCCAGACTTGATCGCGCCGGCCATTTCCGACGGCAGCCCCAGCCCGGTGACATACACTTTGCCGATTTTGCCCTGGTCCTTCACCGCCTGCGCGGCGGCAACGATCCCCACCGACGAAGGCGAAACAATGACTTTCAGGTCCGGATATGATTTCAGCAGGCCCACCGCTTCGCGGTAGCTTTTATCCGACAGATCGTCACCGTAGGCGACCGTGACAAGGTGTACGGACGGATACTGCGGCAGCACCTTTTTCATCTCCTCAATCCAGATGTTCTGGTTAGTGGAGGTTGGGGTGGCGCTTAACACGGCCACTTCGCCTTTCTCAACGTTCAGCCCCTTCAGCGCATCGGCGGCGAGCTTGACGTTGGTTTCGCCAATTAAGGCGTTATTGGAGGGATTAAGATGGATTTGGCGGCCTGCCGGCGCCACGCCGGAGTCCCACGAGACCACCTTGATGCCGCGCTGCATCGCTTTTTTCAGCACCGGCACCACCGCGTCCGGATCGTTAGCGGAAATGGCGATCGCATCCACCCCCTGGGCGATCAACCCGTTCAGCACGTCGATCTGCGCTTCGGCGGTAGTGGTGGTCGGGCCGGTGTAGATCACTTTGACATCACCTAACTCTTTGGCTGCCTGTTGGGCGCCAACGTTGGCGGCTTCGAAGAAGCCATTTCCCAGCGATTTCGCCACGAGGGCGATTTTGACTTCTGCTAAGGCGGAACCGGACAACGCCAGGGCGGCAACGGTGAGGATCAAGCTTGTCTTTGTTTTCATTGCTTTTACTCCACATGAGTCAGTTTTGTAGGGTTTGCAGGTGAGGCTTCGCCCCGTCTCGGTGAGCGGGGCGCGATGTTGTTATGGATAAAGATCTAACGCGGACTGCAGCGGCTGCACGTTGAAGCGTTTGCCAAGGGCGATAAGCTCTTCGCGAGTGATGGTCTGCTTCATACCGCCCATGGACAAGACTTTCACCAGCACTTCGGCGGACTTCTCGGCGGTGTCGATCAGGCCGAAGGTCTCATCCAGGGTTGGGCCGCTGCCGAAGACGCCGTGGAACGGCCACAGCACCAGCGAGTGTTTTTGCATGGTTTCCGCAGTGGCCTGGCCGATTTCATCGGTGCCTGGCACCATCCACGGCAGAATGCCGACGCCGTCCGGGAAGACCACCAGACATTCGGTGCTGCCTTCCCACAGCTTGCGGGTGAATAGATCGCTGTGGTTCTCCAGGACGTAGGTCAGGGCGATCAGGTTGGTGGCATGACAGTGCATGATCACCCGGTCCTTGCCGTCGGTCAGTTTGATGCGCTCGCTGTGCGACAGGAAGTGTGCCGGCAGCTCGGAGGTCGGCACTGCATCCTCCGTCAGACCCCACAGGATATGGTATCCCGCGCCGTCGCTGTCGACTTTCACCACGCCAAGGTTAGCGGCCGGGTCGAGCTGGACATTACGGAAGAATTTGCCGGAGCCGGTGACGATAAACGGCTGGTTAGCCAGGGTTGGCATCGGCTGGCTGAGGGCGATATAGCGTGGTTTAGCGTGGAAATCCGCCACGTAAGGTTCGATATCCGCCTCATCCAGACGCAGCGTCAGGTTGCCGCCGTTGCGCTCGTCCCAGCCCTTCAGCCAGGCGTCGGAGGTGGCTTTGATCATGCCCTGGACGAACCAGGCGTCGATAATGGTCTGCATAGTCTTGTCTTTCCTGTTGATTCGGTGAGGGGTTGACCCCCTCACCCTAAATATGTGCGTGCCCCCGGATTGCGCCGTAAACGGCTTATCCGGGCTACCGGTTCGTCGCCCGGGTAAGGCGTCAGCCGCGACCCGGGGAAGCCCGTGCATTACCCGCGCTGGCTCAGAACCGCATTCTCATAAGCCCGCACGTTGTCCAGCCACTGGCTGCCCGCCGGCGTGTCGTGACGCTGGCAGTACATCTCCCAGATGGCCTGCCACGGCAGGGATTTTTGCTCTTCGAGCAGCGCCAGGCGGGCGGTGTAATCGCCGTCGTTCTCCAGCTGGCGCAGCTGATCGGTCGGTTCCAGCAGGGCGCGCAGCAGCGCTTTTTTCATATTGCGGGTACCAATCACCCAGGCCGCGATGCGGTTGATGGAGGCATCGAAGAAGTCGAGGCCGATGTGCACGCGGTCAAACAGGTTATGGCGAATGATTTCGCTGGCGATGGCCTGGGTCTCATCATCCAGCAGCACCACGTGGTCGCTGTCCCAGCGCACCGGGCGGCTGACGTGCAGTAGCAGACGCGGGATGTAGAGCATGGCGGCGGAGATCTTGTCGGAGATGACCTCCGTCGGGTGGAAGTGGCCGGCATCCAGGCACAGCGCCGTCTGGCGGCTGGTGGCGTAGCCCATATAGAACTCGTTGGAGCCGACGGTGTAGCTTTCGGCGCCGATACCGAACAGCTTGCTCTCCACAGCGTCAATGTGATGCGCCGGGTCGAATTTTTCGCTGATGACTTCATCCAGCGCGTTCAGCAGCCGCTGGCGCGGCGCGAAGCGGTCAACGGTAATATCCTTCATGCCGTCCGGCACCCAGATATTCATCACCGACGGGGTGCCCAGCTGTTCGCCAAAATAAGCGGATACGCGGCGGCTGGCTTTGCAGTGGTCGATCCAGAACTGGCGGATCTCATCATTGGCATGCGACAGGGTAAAGCCGTCGGCGCTCAGCGGATGCGAGAAGCAGGAGGGGTTGAAATCCAGCCCCAGTTTGTTGGCTTTCGCCCACTCAACCCAGTTTTTAAAGTGCTCCGGCTTAATCTCATTGCGCGCCACCGGCGCGTCGGATTCCAGATAAATAGCGTGCAGGTTGAGACGCTTTGGCCCCGGGATCAGGCTCAGCGCCTGCTCAAGGTCGGCGCGCAGCTCCTGAGCATTGCGCGCTTTGCCCGGGTAGTTGCCGGTGGCCTGGATGCCGCCGGTCAGGCTTCCCGCCGGATTTTCGAACCCGGCGACGTCGTCACCCTGCCAGCAGTGCATGGATACGGGCAGACGGTCCAGCTGGCGCAGGGCCTCCTCGACATCCACGCCGACGGCGGCGTAGCGCTGCTTAGCAATTTCCCAGGCTTGTTCAAGTTGAGTGGTCATGCGCAAAGCTCCTTGGTCTGTTGTGGCTGAAACTGCGCCACGAAACGGGCAATTTCACTATCAGGATTGGGGGTAAAGGTGGTGAGGGACGCGTTGCCGCGCACCACCTGACGAAACTCATCGACGCTGGCCAGCTCGTCGAGGGTCATTAGCTGGATGCCGATATTGCCGAGGGTGGAGGCCTCTGTCGGGCCGGCCACGACGACGATCCCGCAGGCGTCGGCGCACAGCTGGTTGAGCAGTTCGTTCTGGCAGCCGCCGCCGACGATATGCAGCTGGCTGAAGGGCTGGCCGCGCAGCGCCGCCAGCTCGTTAAGCACCCGGGCGTAGAGCAGCGCCAGGCTGTCGAAAATGCAGCGCGCCAGTTCGGCGTCGCTGTCAGGCACCGGCTGACCGGATCCGCGGCAGGCGGCCTGGATCTCGGCGCTCATACTGGCCGGGTTGATAAAGCGGTCGTCATTGCAGTCAATGATGAAGCGGCACGCCGGCAGCGCGGCGGTGCGGGCGATTAGCCCCTGCAGGTCGCTGACGTTTTGCTCTTTCAGCACCCGCTGCAGCAGCCACAGCCCCATAATATTTTTCAGCACCCGATAGCGGCCTTCGGCCCCGCCTTCGTTGGTGATATTGGCCTGCAGCGCCGCGTCGCAGGTGTACGGGGTCAGGCTTTCAAACCCCATCAGCGACCAGGTCCCGGAGGAGAGATAGGCGGCGTGGCGGTCGGCCAGCGGGGAGGCGATCACCGCGCTGGCGGTGTCGTGACTGGCGACGGCGACCACCGGGATGTTATTGCCCTGCGGACAAATCCAGTGGCCGATAACGTTGCCGGGATGCGTCGGCGCACCGAACCATTCGCGCGGCGCGCCGGTCCAGTTCAGCAGCGTCTCATCCCAGCTATCGCTGTGGATGTTGACCAGCTGGGTGGTGGTGGCGTTGGTATATTCCCAGTTCAGATTGCCGGTCAGGCGGAAGCTGAAATAGTCGGGGATCAGCAGGGCATGGGCGGCCTGACTGACCAGCTCCGGCTGCTGCTCCACCAGGGCGCGCAGCTGATAAAGGGTATTAAACGGCAGAAACTGAATGCCGCTGCGGCGATAGATCTCCGCCCGGCCCAGCTGTTCTTCAGCGTGACGTAGCAGGCCCTGGGTGCGGTCGTCACGATAGGAGACCGGCAGCCCGACGCGCTGACCCTGCTTATCCAGCAGGACATAATCCACGCCCCAGGTATCGATGCCGATGCTGTCGATCAGGATGCCCTGCTCACACACTTTCTCCAGCCCGCGGCGGATCTCGCCTTCGAGGCTATCGAGATCCCAGCAGTCGAAGCCATCCACCTTCTGCAGGCTGTTGGTGAAGCGATGAATTTCACGCAGCGTCAGGGCGCGCGGCCCGGACTGATAGCTGGCGAGCATGACCCGCCCGCTGGAGGCGCCTAAATCGACGGCGACACAATGACGAATACTCATGGAACGACCCTTCTTAAAATCATTGTCCACAGTCTAAAAAAGGGCGCTGACTAACACCTTCTCGCTACGGACAGCCGAAACTGGCCGCTGGCAAGAAAGCAAAGGTGACCGTGAGGAAAATCACAAATTGCGGTTTTGGGCGGTGGTGAGGAGGATGTGATGGGGTCCGCAGTTCCGCATCTTTCCGGCTGATTCTTGAAAAAGCGGCAGGATTTACGAATTTCGCGGTCAAAAATTGAAGGCCGGATAGCCAACCCTTCATTACTATCAGCCGGTGACTGATAATTTTTCTCATTACGAGGGTGGCATCATGACCATATTGCACAGTACGGATTTCTTTAAGGCCGGGATCTCGACGGTGGCTATTGAACCCCGCCTCCCTCAGTCGGCCTTTCCGGAGCATCACCATGATTTCCATGAAATTGTCATCGTGGAGCAGGGCACGGGCATTCACGTCTTCAATGGCCAGCCCTATACCATTGGCGGCGGATCGGTCTGCTTTATTCGCGATCACGACCGGCATCTTTACGAGCACACGGACAATCTGTGTCTGACCAACGTGCTCTATCGCGCGCCGGATGCGTTTCGTTTTCTCGCCGGGGTCAGCCAGCTGCTGCCCCAGGAGCAGGAGGGCAACTACCCGTCGCACTGGCGAGTGAACCAGACGGTCCTGCAGCAGGTGCGGCATATCGTGGCGCAGATGGAGGCCATGGGGAGCGAAACGGATACCCATGCCGTCGCCAGCCGTGAGATCCTGTTTATGCAGCTGCTGGTGCTGCTGCGGAAAAGCAGCCTTGCGGAAGAGGCCACCAACAACGATGCGCGGCTGAATCAGCTGCTGGCCTGGCTGGAAGACCATTTTGCGCAGGAGATCTGCTGGGAGGAGGTGGCGGCGCAGTTTTCGCTGTCGCTGCGTACTCTACACCGCCAGCTGAAGCAGCAGACCGGCCTGACGCCGCAGCGCTATCTCAACCGGGTGCGCCTGATGAAAGCCCGCCACCTGCTGCGCCACAGCGATGAAAGCGTGACTGATATCGCCTATCGCTGCGGATTCGGCGACAGTAACCACTTTTCGACGCTTTTTCGCCGCGAGTTTTCCTGGTCGCCGCGCGATATCCGCCAGGGGCGCGACGCTATTCTTCAGTAACGCGAGAGGAGTCAACGTATTGCGGACCAAAAACGCGAATAATGCGCCGTTATCCGCGTTGGGAGTGTGAGCCGTGGCCGGTCTGATTCTACGTAAAGAGGAGTTTTTCCCTTCCGCCACGCAGGCGGTGGCGGTGGCCGACCGCTACCCGCAAAACGTCTTCGCTGAACACACTCATGAGTTCTGCGAGCTGGTGCTGGTGTGGCGGGGCAACGGGCTGCACGTTCTCAACGACCGTCCCTGGCGCATTACCCGTGGCGATCTGTTCTATATTCGCGCCGAAGATAAACACTCCTATGCTTCCGTTAACGATCTGGTTCTGCAGAACATCATCTATTGCCCGGAGCGGCTGCAGCTCAATTTCGACTGGGCGGGGGCGATCCCTGGCCTCTTCGGCACGCCGTGGAAGCCCCACTGGCGCATGGGCAGCACCGGTATGGCGCAGGCGCGCCAGGTAATTAGCCAGCTTGAGCATGAGTGTTCCCGGCACGATGCGCAGGGGAATGCGATGGCCGAGCTGCTGTTTGCTCAGCTGGCGCTGACCCTCCAGCGCCATCGCTACGCAACGGATAATCTGGCGGCAACGCAGCGCGAAGCGCTGTTGGACAAACTGCTGGCCGCGCTGGCGGCCAGCCTGAGCCGACCCTTTGTCCTGGAGCGTTTCTGCGAGCAGGAGGGCGGCAGCGAGCGGGCGCTACGGCAGCAATTTCGCCAGCAAACCGGCATGACCATCAATCACTATTTACGCCAGCTACGGATCTGCCATGCGCAGTATCTGTTGCAGCATACCGAGCGCTTAATCGGCGATATCGCCATGCAGTGCGGCTTTGAGGACAGCAACTACTTTTCGGTGGTGTTCAGCCGGGAAATCGGCATGTCGCCGGGGCAGTGGCGGCAGCGCAGTCGCGCCGCCGCCTGAAGAGCGTCTTTGTCAGGCAGATGATCCGGTGCTTAACTGGCCATTCCCAGACCGACGATGTTGGCGGCGATGATGATCACCACGCAGCCGAGGCTCAGGACGCTCACCGGACGACGACCGGCGTTGTTCCACTCTTTCAGCACCAGACCCACCAGACCGCCGCACAGTACGTAGAAACTCATGTGCAGCATCCAGCTCATATAGTCATACTGCGCCGGAATGCTGGCGTGGCCCCAGGCATAGAAGAAGAACTGGAGATACCACATCAGGCCGCCGAGGGCGGAAAGCAGCAGGTTGCTGATGATGAGCGGTTTGGCCAGTGAGAAATCGGCTTTGACGGACAGGGTCTTCACTTTCGCCAGACGAATAAAGCAGAAGCCAAGGTTGACCAGCGCCCCGCCGCCCATAATCACCACGTAGCTTGGCAGCGCCGCATATAACGGGTCGACGCCGAGCGCCGCGGCGGCATCATGCATCGGTTTGGCGGCGTTCATCGCGAACGACATCCCTGCCGAGAAGATACCGCACATCACCGCCAGCAGAAGCCCTTTCTTCAGATTGAACTCTTCGGCTTTGATGCCCATTTTGCGCTCTTTCAGCTGGCCCGCACGGGTGACGATGCCAACGCCAACCACCGCCACCAGCACGCCGAGCAGCGTCATTTGACCGCCCTGGGTGTGCATCAGCACCGAAAACTGACCGTTAATAATCGGCGTCATCAGCGTACCGACAATCAGCGTGATGCCAATGGCGATGCCAATCCCCATCGACATGCCGAGATAGCGCATGGTCAGGCCATAGTTGATATTACCGATGCCCCACATGGCGCCGAACAGAAAGACCGGCAGCAGCGTGGAGGCGTTAAAGGAGCGGTAGTAGGCCCAGAAATCGGGTAACAGGGTGGCGCTGATGGCCCAGGGCAGGATCAGCCAGGAGACGATCCCCCCGACCGACCACATGGTTTCCCACGACCAGTGTTTTACTTTCTTGAACGGGGCATAGAAACAGGCGGCACTGGCGGCCCCTATCAAATGCCAAAAAATACCCATCGTAATCGCGTGGTTCATTGATTTTATCCTCATCTTTTTTTATCGGAGACGGCGGCTTCCGATGCGATGAGTGTAAAAATTAGCCGCTTTGGCCGCCTTCAGGACGTTGCCACAGGATGGCGAACTCTGGCAACCATGGGCTTAATTAGTTGTTCTACATCACAAAACGACGGGTATTTCTTCTGGTTATATCCATATGAAAAATACGGCATTGATAAGCATTTTCAATACCATTTAATTAACTATAATGGACAAACTGCTTACGCGGCGTTAACACTTGAGCCGCTCGACAATAATGGAGATGATTATGAGCTATACCCTGCCATCCCTGCCGTACGCTTACGATGCTCTGGAACCGCACTTCGACAAGCAGACGATGGAGATCCATCACACCAAACACCACCAGACCTACGTGAACAATGCCAACGCCGCGCTGGAAAGCCTGCCGGAGTTCGCTAACCTGTCCGCTGAAGAGCTGATCACCAAGCTGGATCAGCTGCCGGCTGACAAAAAAACCGTACTGCGTAACAACGCCGGCGGCCACGCGAACCACAGCCTGTTCTGGAAAGGCCTGAAAACCGGTACCACCCTGCAGGGCGACCTGAAAGCGGCTATCGAGCGCGATTTCGGCTCTGTGGACAACTTCAAAGCGGAATTCGAAAAAGCCGCTGCGACCCGTTTCGGTTCCGGCTGGGCGTGGCTGGTCCTGAAAGGTGACAAACTGGCCGTTGTCTCCACCGCAAACCAGGATTCCCCGCTGATGGGCGAAGCCATTTCCGGCGCTTCCGGCTTCCCGATCCTGGGTCTGGACGTGTGGGAACACGCTTACTACCTGAAATTCCAGAACCGTCGCCCGGACTACATCAAAGCCTTCTGGGACGTGGTGAACTGGGACGAAGCTGCAGCGCGTTTTGCCGCCAAAAAATAAGGTTGCAATGTGCTAAGAGAGAAGCGAGTCTGATGGCTCGCTTTTTTTATATCGGTAGCAAGGAGAGCAGACATGCATTATCCGGTGAATGTCTTTGTCGGCAAAATCAGGGACTACACGGGCAGTCGTCCCAGCGCGATCGGCAAAATCCAGGTTGACGGCGAGTTGCAGCTCGGCGATCTCGGTCTCGAAGGGGATGAGCAGGCGGAGAAGAAAATACACGGCGGGCCGGACCGCGCGCTGTGTCACTATCCGCGCGAACACTATGCCGACTGGATCCGTGAATTCCCCCAGCAGGCCGATCGGTTCTGCGCCCCGGCGTTCGGCGAAAACCTCTCCACTACCGGCCTCACCGAACAAAACGTCTACATTGGCGATATCTTTCGCTGGGGCGAGGCGCTGATCCAGGTCACCCAGCCGCGCTCTCCTTGCTTCAAGCTCAACTTTCATTTTGCGATCGGTGATATGGCGCAGCTGATGCAAAACAGCGGGAAGACCGGCTGGTTGTACCGGGTGATCGCCGGGGGGCAAGTCTCCAGCGATGCGCCGCTCGAACTGGTCTCTCGCCTGAGCGATGTCAGCGTCCATGAGGCCGGGGCGATTGCCTGGCAGATGCCGTTTGATGACGATCAGTACCACCGCTTATTGTCGGCAGCGGGCCTGTCGGTAAGCTGGAGTCGAACCATGCAGAAGCGCCGTTTAAGCGGCAAGATCGAGGATAATTCACGGCGATTGTGGGGGAAATAATTCCCCCATATTGGCGCTTTCCGCAGCGTCGCCCGGGTAGCGGCGCAAGCGCCTTACCCGGGCGACCTGACCGTTCCTGGTGGTAACCCGGCGCAGCGCAGGCCGGGTCAGCGTCAGGTCCGCTTATACAGCGGCAGCCAGAGGGTTAAGCGCAGACCGCCCAGCGGGCTGTCGTCGGCCTTCACCCAGCCACGGTGCTGCTGAATAGCGGTTTCGACAATCGCCAGCCCCAGGCCGGTGCCGCCGGACTCGCGGTCGCGCGCCTCGTCGGTCCGGTAGAATGGCCGGAAAATCTGCTCGCGATCCTCCGGGCTGACTCCCGGGCCGTCGTCATCGACGTTAACCGTAATCCCGTCTTTATCCACTGAGAAGCTGACGGAAATCTTGGTGTGCGAGTAGCGCAGGGCGTTGCGGACGATATTCTCCAGCGCGCTTTCCAGCGCATTGGGGTTACCGTACAGCGGCCACGGACCCGGCGGATACTCAACGGTGAACGATTTACCCATCTGCTCGGCTTCAAACGCCGCGTTGTCCAGCACTTCGCCCCACAGCTGATTGGCTTTGACCGTCTCGCTCACCAGGGCGTTTTTCGCCTGATTGCGCGACATCACCAGCAGGTCGTTGATCATGCTGTCCAGCCGGTGCGCTTCAGTTTCGATACGCTCCAGCTCTTTGCTCTCACCGCTGCGGCGGCGCAGCAGGGCGGTGCCCAGCTGCAGGCGCGTGAGTGGCGTGCGCAGCTCGTGCGAGATATCGGACAGCAGCCGTTGCTGGCTGGTCATCATCCGCTCCAGGGCCGTCACCATCTGGTTAAAGCTGGCGCCAGCGGCTAAAAACTCCTGCGGTCCGGCTTCCAGCTCTGGATGCTGCCGCAGGTTGCCCTGGGCGACCTCGTCAGCGGCATTTTTCAGCTTACGCGCCGGTTTCGCCAGGCTCCACGCCAGCCACAGCAGCAGCGGGGCGCTAACCAGCATTGTGACGATCAGCAGCAGCAGCGGCCGGTCAAACAGCAGGTTGATAAAGTCGGATTGTGAGGTGCTGGCGGGACGGATCAGATACAGCTGATAGTTATCCTCCCCATCCCTGACGGAGAACGGGCCCACCATTTCCAGGCGGCCATAGCGTTTTTTCTGCGGATGATCGGCGTTATCGGCCTGGCCGATAAAGTTGCGAATGATCTGCATCTCGTTGCGTTCTGCGCCGATCACGCGGCCTTCACTGGTGACCAGCAGCAGGCGCTGACCCGGAGGCGCCCATTTATCGATGGCGCGAAACAGACGACGCCACCACATCAGGTCGTTTGGCGGATCGTTGGCCAGCTCGGCCTCGACGTGCTGCTCGATCATGATGCCTTGACGCTGCTCGCTTTCCAGCAGCTCGGTCATCTGCCGGGAGTCCAGTTTGGGCAGCATCAGCACCAGCATCAACACCAGCGCCAGCGTGAGCCAGAAGATGGCGAAGATGCGTGCAGTCAAACTTCCAATCATGAAGCGGAAACCATCAGATACCCGCGGCCACGCAGCGTTTTAAACCACGGATGGCCATCTTTGCGCTCCGGCAGCTTACGCCGCAGGTTGGAAATATGCATATCGATGGCGCGGTCGAACGGCGTCAGGCGCTTGCCTAACACTTCCTGGCTTAAATGTTCGCGTGACACCACCTGGCCGAGATGCTGCGCTAACAGATAGAGCAGGGTGAACTCGGTGCCGGTGAGCTCCAGCGTCTGGCCATCGAAATTGGCTTCCTGACGGCCCGGATTGAGGCTTAAGGCATCCACTTCCAGGGTCGGCGAGCCGGCTTCGGTCGTCTGCTGCTGTTCGCTCCAGTGGGAACGGCGCAGAATCGCGCGTATACGCGCCACCAGTTCGCGATCGTTGAACGGCTTAGGCAAATAGTCATCTGCGCCCAGTTCGAGGCCGAGAACGCGATCCAGCTCGCTCCCGCGCGCTGTTAGCATGATAACCGGAGTCTGGTGTGTCTGACGCAGCTCTTTAAGCGTATCGATACCGTTTTTCTTCGGCATCATTACGTCGAGCAGCAATAAATCAATGCTGTCGTCCAGAAGGGCCAGCGCCTGTTCCCCATCATGGGCCACCAGCACGTTAAAACCTTCCATATCGAGCAGCTCTTTTAACAGGGAGGTGAGCTCCCGGTCATCATCAACTAACAGGATTTTATTCATTGTTTAAATACCTCCGAGGCAGAAATTACGTCATCAAGGCCCGCTAATCCATGACTTTACGTTGTTTTACACCCCCTGACGCATGTTTGCAGCCTGAATCGTAGACTGTCTCTCGTTGAATCGCGACACAAACGTTTTGGGAGTATGTGATGCGCAATGTTATCGCTGCCGTCATGGCCTCAACGCTGGCGCTAAGTGCATATAGCCAGGCCGCTGAAGTCGTTACCAGCGTTAACTGGCTCCCCGGAGACGAAGGGGGACAGCGCGGTAGCCAGAGCCATATGTTTGACGGCATAAGTTTAACCGAGCAGCAACGTCAGCAGTTACGGGATCTTATGCAACGGGCACGCCACGACAGGCTCCCCGTTAATGTTAGCGAAATGGAGACAATGCATCGCCTTGTCACCGCAGAAAATTTTGATGAAAACGCTGTGCGCGCTCAGGCAGAAAAGATGGCGCAGGAACAGGTTGCTCGCCAGGTCGAGATGGCTAAGGTCCGCAACCAGATGTACCACCTGCTTACGCCAGAGCAGCAAGCGGTTTTAAATGCTAAGCACCAGCAACGTATGGATCAGTTGCGTGAGGTTGCAAGGACGCAGAAAGGCTCAGCGATGATGCTTTCGAGTAGTAGCAACACCCTGCAACCCCAGTAACAAACCCTGTTTTCCTTGCCATAGACACCATCCCTGTCTTCCCCCACATGATGTGGGGGTTTTTTTTATCAATCACTTACCTCTGTATTCAAATCAAAACAACGACTTAAAAAGAGTTGTGAAGGTTTGGAACGCTTTCAAATTTCCCGGAGTGTGGACAGTATATGGACACTCCGGGGCGCACTTTATGCCGCAATTCCCCCCTGTAACGGGTTCAACGTCACCGCGTTTTGCAGGTAGTCAGGCGACAGGTGCGCATAGACCATCGTTTGCTGAATATTCGCATGCCCCAGGATCTGTTGCAGTGCGATGATATTCCCGCCGTTCATCATGAAGTGGCTTGCAAAGGTGTGGCGTAGAATATGCGTTGCCTGGTTTTCCGGGATATCCGGCTTCTCCTCCCGCAGTATCTTGCAGAACCTCTCATAATCCACTTTGAACAGCTTTCCGCTGGCCTCTTTTTTCACCTTTTTTTCCAGTTCTTCAGAGATTGGCACCGTCCGTTTTTTCCCATTTTTTGTCTTCAGGAAAGTAACGCGGCAGTTGACGATATTCGACCGCTTCAACGTGGCGACCTCTGACCATCTCCCGCCAGTGCTCAGGCATAACAGGGCAACTAACAGATAATCCCCCTCCAGAACGTTCAACAAACTGCTGATCTCTTCCCGCTCCAGAAATGTCATTTCCGGGTTTTCTTCCGCCAGTGGTGGAAGCCCGTTAACGGGGTGCTGCCCGCTAAATTCCTCTATCTGTATTAACTTCGTAAACATGCCGGATAATCGGTACATCTCACGATTAATCGTTGATGCCTTGATCCCTGCATTCAAACGGCTTGAGCGGTAATCCATTAAATCCCTTTTGCTTAACCGACTAACGGCGGGATCGCCGAGGCCGTTTATTGTCTTCAAAAGGTGATTGAATTCCTTTTTACCGTTTTCATGGTTTTGCCCGTGGTACCGCCACCAGGCATCGAGCAACTCACTTAAAGGCCGCCGGTCGGCGCGCTTACCAGCCCATTCTTTTTGGCTGGCGTTCGCTATCGTGTATTGCTCAAACGCGGTAGCTTCTGCCTTTCTGTCAAACGTCCTGCGGATGCGGCGTCCTGCTGCCCCGCGCGGTCTAATGTCCACCATATAGCGACCATCATCGAGCTTCTTAATCGACATAAGAAAGCCCTCCGGCGCAGTTATCACTATCTTGGTAACAAATAGTGAAAATGTAATGCTTATAAAGTGTTAGCCAGTCTGTTTCCCGGATTGGTCTGATTCCGTTGATTCTAGACCAATGTGCGCGAGGGCCGGTGCGATCTGACCAGCCTGCGGGGCGGTTTTGTCAGTCATCAGCCATAGCGTGTATTTCTGTAGTTGCGGTGCGTTAGTTACCTGCAAAACGATTTGAATCCCAGGATCTGAGTGCCCCCCTTCATAATTTTTTACGGTGCCTAGTGCTATGCCAGTGATTTCGCAGAATTTTGCTTGGGTTATACCCTCAGCTTTTCTGATTGCTCTAAGCTTCTGGCCCATTTTCATTTGACTTGGTTGCATGTTAGTGACTATATTCTCGCAAAAGGTTTGTGATTAGTGACCTTTTCAGGCATGAAAACCAGCCGCTAGAACGTTTTCGAACGGTTTAGAAAGGGCTGGATCTTACGAGATTAACACGAGCTAACAGGAGCGTGAACGATGGAAGCGAGCGATTACGCGATCAAATATCCGCTTGATGCTGTCCATGTGGAGAAGTTCGCCGAGCTGATCGGCAAGCCAAAGTCCGCCGTGGAAGAAATGATCAAGGCAAGAAAGCTGCCGGTGATTGAGCTGCGCGACCCAACCAAACCGAACGCCCGCGCGGGTGAACGCTGGGTGTATATCCCTGAGTTCAACCGGGCAGTGCGTGAGGCGTATTACAACCGCCCGGTAGAACAGCGTGATGCCTGGTTGCTGTGGATGGGGCTTTGATGCGAACTGCTTCAGGGAGTGGGTACATGAAAAGTGGAATTAGCGGAGCGGTCTCGCAGCTGAATAGTAAAACCAGCCTTTACCGTGGCTTTACTATTCTTAAGCTCCCACGCAAAAAACCATACAGCCGCCAGCGTTATCAGATCACGCATAGCGGCCATTACTTCGGGATTGACTTTGCATTAGCTGAAGCATGCAAAACGATAGACCGAATTATTAATAAAAACCGATTTATTACTCATTAATTACAAGGTGTAGCGATGAGCACTGAAAACATCCCTTCAATTGCCAGCCTGCTGAAGCATGGATGCCAGGTCACACATTTCAGGAATACACGCGGTTGGATTGAAACTCCAGACGGGCGTTTCTTTAAGCCGGAACCTAATAAGGTTCGCTTTATTAAAGAAATGAACAGACCTTTTATTTATACGCAGAAAATAAATAAAGGAATTGTCGCCGCGCTTGCTAGCGCGATTAAAAAAATCCTGTAGTCAAAGGGGCCATTATGTTTACCGAAGAGAAAACATCGTGGGAACGTGAAATGCTGATACGCGAAGCGGTGGAAAGCGCAGAGCAGGGCTTCACTGTACACCTGAAGAACGGCGCTCGCGTTAACGTCACCGCTGACAGCCCGTCGATTGACTTAATTATTTACGGTCTGGAGAAAACAATTCGCGGTAATCATGAGCGTGCACGAATGACCTTTATTGATTATCTGTATTTTTGGCACGAAAGGTTATTCAAACTGGCTAAAAGAAAACCACGCCCCAATCATTAATTAACCAGCGTTAAAAATAACGGCATTCATTTTGCCGGGGCTTCGTTTTGCCTTTTTCAGGAGGTCGCCATGTCGATCAAGTCAATAAAGTTGGAAAGCGGAATAAGTGATCCGGAGTTTATGCAAATAAACACCGATGCGCGCATAAGTGAGCGCGCCCAATTGTTGGGGCTGCTTCGCATCTACATGGGCTTACTGAAAAAGGAAAGCCTCACCCCGGAAGAGATTTATTCATCAGTCGAGCGGTGGATCGTCAACCGCGAATTAACCAATAACGAGGGTAACAAGCAATGAATAACTTCATGTTAGATGTTCGCGTGCTGGGAAAATCCCCTGACTCCCCAATTTTTGCCATCGAGTGTGCTTTCTTTGAGCCGTCCACCGGGAAGATCGGCCCCGGATACTATCGCGCTGTTGATATCACAACGGTCGGCGGTATTTATCCTGAGGCGGTTTTGCAGCTCATGAGGGCGGACTCTGCGCAACGGGCAGAGGTCATCAACGCAACGTGCAGCGCGATCGATGCTGTTGCAGGAGCCTGTCGTTTTATAGCCTCAACAGCTTCAAAGCACGAGAAGCTCTATTGCTGGTCTGCGGGTGATTCTCTTAGTGTTGCGGCGCTGGCGCATGCTGTTTCCCGGTATGATTTGAGTCCATTCTTACCGGCATTTGAAGTCAGAAACCTTTCAACGCTCATTCATATCGCAGGCGTTACCGGGTACGCCCCGCACCCGCGCCGCTCTTTCACTGGCGGCTTGTTGACCGATGCCGTTTATCGCACCGAGCAGGCATGTGAGATCTGGCAGCGCCTGACCTCCCCGCACCTTGAATCGCTGTGAGGGCCGCCATGCATCCGCGTCTCTCCGTTATATGCAGCGCACCGCTGCCTGTCTGCACCAGGGCGCTAGCCGCCCTGAAATGCTTCGCCCGCGGTCAGCGCAATTTTTCCCGCGTTAAACCGCATGCCTATCTCGTGATCCGCATTGGCCGCCGCTGGCGCTTGCTCAGTAAGAACGGCGGCCAGCAGTGGCGACTCATGACCCACGAAACCTACAACCAGGAATATCGAAAATGAGTCATTCACAGGACTACATAAAGGGCGCCATTGCTGCGCTTAACGAAGTTAAGGCCATTGGGTTAGCCACAGCCATGCACGCGGGGATCCTTCACGGGAAAGAAACCGGGGATGCGGTAAAAGCAACGGTCGATGGTGTTACTGATCCGCTCAGAGTGGGAAGGCTGCGCGCCTACGGAAACGCCATCAACATTGAAGCGGCGACAGCGTTCATAAAGGCATATATGGCGGCGGTGGATTATGTCTGACTCCCCCGCTGTAGCCTGGGAATGGAATGCTAAACGGCAGGCCATTAACCCAAATCACGCCGCAGATCCTGAAATTGAGTATCTCACCCCAAAAGGCGAGCGGAAGACGCTCGCCTATGGTGATCTCGTTGATGCGGTTTACCGTTACCCCATGCGCCCACGCGAAGGGGAGGCGCGAGAAGCATTTGACCTTAAAGGCCGCGCCAGCTACCTCCGCCGCCGGGTGCAAACGCTCCCGGCATTTATCCGTAAGCGTTTCGCCCAGCACCTTGAAAACCTAGAACGCAACAAGCCAAAAGATGCGGTGCGTTGGTTGTTCGGTACCTTCGAGCGTCATGTTTTACGCCGTATTGATGCGGTGAATGCGCAATACCTACCTCAAAGCAACCTACCAGCAATTCTTATCCCGCTGCGCGATGAATTCCTTCTGCTGCCGTGGGCCGACAAAAAGCGCCTGAAACGACTGGCCTATAAGCTCGCCAACCTGATGAAAAGCGAGTTTATGCGCGAGTTTGATTTTCAGTATGAGAAAACCGCCGATGTTGAGTTTTCCACACTTTACGCATACGGCTTTATCGCCAGCAAGGCGACAGCGCTCAATATTGCGATCCCGGGTTGGGATAAATATTGCGATGAATCACTTCAGGCCGAAGATGCACTGCGTGCTATTGCGCGCCTTCAGAAAGAAAAATGGTGGCTGAGTAAAATCCGCCGTATCCACGATCGCTGGCGCGAACACCTCATGATCGCAACGGGTTATGTCAGCAAGGTGGCATCGCCGTATTGCTCCGATCCCTGCTTCAGGGAGTGGGTAGCCCAGAAGAAAGCAAACCTTGAATTTCTTAATGCGATGGAGCTGGAAGACCAGGACACCGGCGAGCGTAGTTCTTTGCTGGATAAGGTCATGGGTAGCGTATCTAACCCGAAGATTGCGCGCCATGAGCTGATGGTACGCATGCGCGGGTTTGAAGATATGGCTAACGAAATGGGGCTGGTCGGCATGTTCTACACCCTGACTGCGCCGTCGCGTTATCACTCAACGCATGTGCAATCCGGGAAGCGAAACGATAAATACCGCGACGCCAGCCCGCGCAAAACTCAGAAATACCTCTGCAAAGTATGGTCGCGCGTCCGTGCCAAATGGGGACGCGAAAAAATTCGCACCTTTGGTTTTCGTGTTGCCGAACCGCATCATGATGGAACCCCACACTGGCACCTGTTGTTATTCCTGCGACCAGAAGAGGCTGAGTACGCCACTGCTATTTTCCGCAAACATGCGCTGCGTGAAGACGGTGGCGAGCCAGGCGCTCAAGAGCACCGTTTTACCGTCACGCCGATTGATGAAAAATTTGGCTCAGCGACGGGATACATCGCGAAATACATCTCAAAGAATATCGACGGTTACGGCATGGATGGCGAGTTAGACGACGAGTCCGGCCAGCCAGTCAAAGAGATGGCAAAGCGCGTTAGGGCGTGGGCTTCTCGTTGGAGCATTCGCCAGTTTCAGCAGATTGGTGGCGCTCCCGTTACTACCTGGCGCGAGCTGCGCCGGTTGGGTAGCCGTGAGCTGGTATTGCATCCGGAACTTGAAGCGGCCCGCGCGGCAGCTGATGCGCCGGACTGGCCGGGATACACCAACGCCCAGGGCGGCCCATTTGTTCCGCGAGATTGCCTGCGCGTTCGCCTCAACTATGAATACACCGAGGATGGCAATGATTATGGTGACACGGTCGCCAAAATCACTGGTATCTATTGCCCGTATTCGGGCGGTGATTCTGTCATTTTCACCCGCACCACCGATTACAAGATTGTGCCGAAGCGTAAGCCGTCGCCGGTCGAGAATTTGACCTTAGAAGGCCGCGCAGCGGCCCCTCGGAGTTCTGTCAATAACTGTACGGGGCGCTCTGCTTCGGATGGAAAACCACCGTCAGAAATGGCGGTGACAGCTGATAAAACTGCGCCAGACGACAGTTCAGTGACAGAACTTCCGCTGAATATCGAAGACTTAAGGCGATATTCACGCCAGCAAAGGCAGGAGATCACTTCCAGGCTGAAAAAAACCGGTAGCGAAAGCTCAGATCAAGCCTTCGTGCGCACTGCGCGAGGTCTTCGCACGTCTGTTGATGATGAAACCGCGCTGACATGGGGGCCAAAAGTTACCGCCGCGAAAGATATGAGCCTGACGCCGGAAGAGGCAGAGCAGCGCTGGCGGGAGCAGTTGCGGATCGAGGCCGAGCGGCGCGCGAATAACTATGCCGCAGCAGTTGCGGAATACCAGAGGAAAAAGGCCGAAGCCGCACTGCGCCAGGCGCAGCAAAAAGAAGCATTACAGAAGAACGGCATTCCAGAAGAGGTGATCGACTGTATCGGCGCGCAGCTGCGTAGCTGTCGGGTTTTCGTCAGTGATGACGTTGTGCGGTCAATCGCCGCCGGTGCTCGCGTTCGCCACGGTGGCGGGATGTTGGCGGCGGACGGTGGCCGGTTGCGTGAGGTGAAGGTGTGGCGTGCAGGCGAAAAAGATAAACCAACTTCCGAATATATGGCGGTGTGTGACTTGGTCACGCGCTGGAAGAAGGCGGCCAAACAAAAGGCCAAAACTGAAGTTAAGGGGAAAAAATGAAATCAGCATATATCAGTTATTTCGAAGGGTACGACGCAAAAGGGAATCTGATCTACAACGGGAACGGCGCTGCAACCGTAGAGCACAGCGATGGTGAATGCATCGACCCGTCAGAGCTTAAAGATCAGCATTGCACCTTCCTGCTGAAAAAAGCCAGAGAAACCAACAATCTTGTTTCCCGGATTGTTATCAAAAACCTTATGAAATTGTGATTTGGCGGCCGGTCATGGTCGCTTTTGACCGTGCTGGCCATTCTATCGAGCACCGTCATTTTTGGCGGTGCTGCAGCTTGGTTTTTTTGAGGATAAGAAAGCGATGAGTTATCTGGGAAGTAAGGCGGCCAGCGGTGTTTATCAAAAAATCATCGCTGAAATGCCGCCGCACGATACCTACATTGAAACGCATTTAGGCGGCGGCGCGATCATGCTGCGTAAACCTCCGGCAAAAGTGAATTGGGGGATCGATATCGACCCGCAAACCGTCGAAGCATTTAACCAGGGCAACCCTGATTTTCTGGATAGGCTGGCAGATACGTTGTTTATTGATGTTGGCGATGCCGTTGAGTTTTTACGTCGTTTCGATTTCTCCTCTGCCGGTCGGGTATTGATTTATTCCGATCCGCCATACCTTCATGAAACACGTTCCAGTTCCGCGCGTTATCGACATGAATACACCGTTAGCGATCATCACCGCCTGCTTCAGTGCCTCTGCTCGACGCCGGAAAACGTGAGCGTAATCGTATCCGGGTATCCTTCTTCTGTTTATGACAACGCCTTGCAGGGCTGGCGCTCGCGAGAGTTTCAGGCCATGACGCGAGGCGGCGTGCGAACGGAGAAAATCTGGATGAACTTTGCAGAGGGGCGCGCGTACTCTCACACTTTCGCGGGTAAAGACTACAATGATCGTTACCGTATAAAGCGGAAAGCAAACCGTTGGAAAATGAAGTTTTTGGCCCTCCCGCATGCCGAACGTTTGGCGATAATGCAGGCGCTTTGCGAAGTCGAGGACTAAAAGCGGGCAGATAATCGGTTAGTAGTGGCGTAAAACTAACCGATACACAATATGTAGTGATAATCCGAAATATTGTACGCACACACAGCAAAAACTGTTGCTATGGTTCATGCTTTACTATACATAACGTAACCAATAGCAATATCAAATGAGCGCGTACTGCGCATACCTCTAAGCAGTCGCGCATAGCGATTGTTTTTATATTTATGATTTTATTCTAATTTCTGGATAGCAACCGGACAAAGGAGGCGGATATGTCATTTGCATTCGGATTGTCATTATCCGGGGCTATGTTCAGTTCGAAAGAGCGACTGACCAAGGCTCTGAAGGACAACAAAAACAGTTACACCATTAGTCGTGATGGCTATGTATCTCTTGACCTCAACAAAAAAGAGGTTGTAGATGCAATCACTCGCCAGATTGAGAAGCTCGGCGATATCAAGGAAGAGTCTGGAAAGAAAGGTGAATGAATACAATCATTCTCGCCGTCGTTTTGATTAGTGGCTACCTCTACGTAACTAGATCTGTTTCAGCTCGATATAAATTTAAGCGTTCCGAAGGTTGGGACGCTTATTTTTATGTTGCAGCGTGGGGCGTCTTGTTTACCCTCGTTGCTTGGCTTTTGTGCTCGTTTATCAGTGTGCTAGGTATCTTTCGCTGGATTTATGGCTTCCTGCTGTCGCATGACTTCATCGCGGAAAGCACTATCAAGCGTGTTTTTCCCCTATCCCCCGCAGAGCAATTTAAATTCGCAGATCTGAAATTTGCAGTTTTTGGCGTGACGTCAATGTTGTTAGCTTGGGCGGCAGGGCGTGGCATGAGGTGGCATGTCTGCCGTAATGCTGACAGAAGGATTGATGCGCTGGTTAAAGCCGTACATCACGACCCTTTGGAAAGCCTTCTCATTGAAGCAGCCGTTAGAAAAATGCCAGTAATCATCACCTTAGGTTCGCGGAAATTCTATGTTGGGATAGTTGATTGCCCTCAATTTGAGCATGGTAAAACTGATTACTTGCAGATGTTACCGCTGCTTAGTGGTTATCGTGATAAAGATACTCTGACAGTGAACGTAACAACGAACTACAAGCGGCACTATATGGATAGCGGTATTCTCGGCGGCGCCGGGGATGGTCAGATTACACTCGCAGACTTCAGGACGCTGGTTCCTAAAGATGAGATAGAAGGGATATCATTCTTCGATACCGATACTTACTCGCAATTCAAAGCAAAAGAAGAGGCGGACAAAATCGGTTCCACTATGTTATCCCCGGCGTTTGTTCCCAGAAAAAACGGGAGTTAACCCTTCGTTGAGCGGTACACAAGAAGAGGCCTGGTAGGCCTCTTTTTTTTGCTTTTCGTGAACGCAAGAAATTGCACAAATTTGCACAATTTTTGAAACGATGTTTTTGCTACGCAGCGCCAGCACTGGCGGGGCCTGGGCGGTCTGCACAAAGTGCACAAAAAGAGGTCGGTTTAGCGCGCAGGCGAGGCGGGGGAGCAAGCGCGCGTAAAGGGGGTAAGGGAGGGGGTCGTATCGTTCGCCAATCGCGTCCTGTCGCGCGCTGACTTCTGGTGCGGATCTGGAGAAAGCGAACGAGTGAATGCGCCAGAATGGCGCTGGCGGCTTCTGGTGAGGTGTAGGGATTCGAAAGTGAGTGAGCGGTCAGTGTGATCAGGGCGGTGGTACGGGTTGGCGGGTACCGCACCGCCAGAAATGACGATGCGGCCTGGTGTTACTTCGTGCCTTCGAGCAGTGCGTAAGGATTGAAGCGGATCACCTCTTCACCCAGCCAGTCGTTAACATGCTTCATTGCTTCCATGTATGGCGTCAGCTCGTTGACGGCGAAGACGCGAGCCGCCTTCTCGATATCGCCAAATGATCCGTTGCCTTCCGGAATGGCGCCCATTAACTGAGGCGGCACCCGATGTGCGGCTAACATGTCATCGCGGGTGGAAGACTTCACCCCTACGAATTCATCCTTTGCCGATATCTGGCTGAACGGCAGGATCTGCACGGAGTCTTTGCCGCCGTTAGGGGCATGAAGGAGAATGTTTTTGAATGCCCCGCCGCGTCGGGTATCTGTTAGCGTCTTCTTCAGCTTATCGAGACTCTCCTGATCGGCCATTGCGCTGTTCACGTAGACGATACACCCGGCATGCGAGCCATTGTCGTAATAGAGTTTGCGGAACTTGTCGGCAGAGTGTGCCAGGTTCGCAGACAGCAACCCGGCGAAATACTCCGGCATACCGTAGATTTCCTGGTGAATGTCCGGGCTGAGGACGTGGCAGACCGAGCCAGTTGTAAACTGGTGATCCTGTAGACCGGATTGAATAAACCAGTAGGTGTCCAGGTCGGAGCCACGACGGGTATATTTAGCCAGTGAGTTACGGAAGCCGAGAGAACCGCCAAGCCGGTTTTTCCTCATTTCAAGATAGCCGTTCCCGAACACGAACCAGTCAAGCGCGAAGGATGAGAATACCTGGCGGGACAGCAGTTTGTGCGGGATAAAGCACCCGGCCAGCACGTTGCGTTTGAAGTACAGCGCCGACTGGTGCCAGCTGGCATAACCAAACTGGCGGGCCAGCCCGTACCAGTCAACCGGCGTTTCGTAGTATCGCCCGTTATCGGCGCAGTACATGTTATCGAGCAGGTCATACGCGCCACTCACCGGCCAGGGGCCGTCGAATGTGAACGAGTTCAGCTCGGGTGCAGCTTTTAGCGAGACGGCGAGATCGGCCTGCTCCCTGGCATACTGCCTGCCGCGCATGGATTTTCGTTTGCTCAAGGTTAATACTCCGTAACTGTCATACTGCTGCCGCCTTCCTGTCCCAGCGGCTCGTTAATGGTGGCAAGCATCGTCGCCCAGGCGAGATCGCCATGACTGACGCCGCGTGAGCGGTCAGTGTCGTAAGTGATAACGCCGCCGGGGGTGACAATCTTGCGAACAGAGTTGAACGCGCCAACGAGATCAAGCTCTCCCCGGTCATATTCCCAGCGGCCGCCGCGAACGAGCTGCTGCATCTTCAGCACAAGCATGCGTTTGCTGGCTGGTGAGAACTGGTAACAGACTGCTGCCGGGAAGGGCTTTTTAACCAGCTGATAAACGGCTTCACCGATGCCGGTACCATCAATCCCGATGTGTTGCACGTTATAGCGACTCAGCATGCCGATAATGAGATTGGCCTGCTCTTCGAACTCCATCCCGCGTATGCGTAGCGTCTCGACGGTGCGGAACTTGCCACCGGCGACCATCGGCACGGCATTGACTGAAATGGCGCCGCTGTCGCCTTTACCGCTGGCACCGTTGGGATCGTAGCCAATCCAGACCGGGCGATCGGCCATCGGGCGGGAGGCATACGGGCGCCAGTCGGGCCAGTCGTCGTAGCCGTCTGCGCCGCATGCCAGCAACCGGTTATAGTCAAAGGCGCTTTCACCGCTTTTGATGAACTGGCACCCGTACAGGTTGTCGTATTCCTCCGGGCTGTTTTCGTCGCGGATTTCGTCAATGTCGGTCAGATCCCAGCCGTGATCGATAGCGTCCTGCAATGTGACGATCTGGCGCCAGATTTTGTCCGGGCACATCAGCCCGCTGTTTAGCGTCTTCCAGGACGTATCGAACTCAACCCGCTTTCCGTGGCTGCGCCCTTTGTTGAATGCTTCACCTGTCCAGAAAGGGTAAGCCTCATGGCTTTCTGCTGACGGGGTGGAGAAATAGGTACGCGTCAGCCCTTTTAACGTCGCCATCGCACCGGCCACTTTCTTCAGGTTGGCAAACTGGCCGACCCAAAAAAACTCATCAAAATACAGATTGCCGGTGTACGACTGCGCCGTTGCAGCGGACGTGCCGAGGAAATGCAGCTCGGCGCCGTTAAACAGCTGGATCATGTCGCCGCCTTTCAGCTCAACATCAACCTCAGCGGCAGCAGAGCGAATAAAACTGCGGAACTGATACGCCTGGCGGCGGCTCGCCGACAGAAAGATCTGGTTACGTTGATGCTTGTACTTCACATCGTCGGAAAGGGCGCGCACCAGGGCTTCGCGCGCAAAGTACCATGTCGCGCCAACCTGACGGCTTTTCAGGATCATGCGGTTGCGCCAGTGGTGGTTGTCGTACCAGCCTCTTTGATGCCAGTGCAGAGAGCCGAGAATATTCTCGCGCAGTGCTGCAATCTGCGACTCTGAGAAATAGTTTTGTTTCTTGCGGATCTTCTTCTTCGGCTGGGTGGCTGCTGTACCGTTGTCCAGCTTTTTCAGCTGGCGCGTAAGCAGATCAATTTCTTTGAAGTCGCCGCCGGTCTTTTTGTCTTTGGTGGTGAGTTGTATCAACCGTGCATCAATGGACGTCGTCACGCGCTGGATCGGTGGCGTGGCGTCCCATTCATCACGCTTTTTCCATGAGTAAACCGTGTTCTGATTAATACCCATCAGGCGTGCAATCTCCGCTGGCGGGTACCCCTGCCAGTAAAGCTGCCGCGCCCGCTGCATGATGAATGCTTCTTCAATCGCCATTTGTCCTCCTCGCTTCCTGCCGGGGAGATTAACCCGCGCGCGCGTACCCTTTCGCTCGCTTTTGGTTGTGGCGATTCCCTCACAACAACAACGCGTTGAGAGCGCACGCCACCCCCTGCCATCATCTCCGGGAACTCAGAAACCGAGCGAGTAAACGAACATGGCAGGCACAGCAAAACCACGTAAGAAATTCCGCGTTGCCGTCTCCGGAAACACCGTTGATGGCCGTGAAATTCAACCGCAGCACCTTCGCGATGCAGCAGCGAATTACAACCCGGAGGTGTACGGCGCACGCGTCAACATTGAGCACTATCTCTCTATGTTCCCGAACAGCGATTTTGGCGCGATGGGGGATGTGGTGGCACTCAGCACTGAAGACATTACCGACGGCCCGTTAGCAGGACGAACCGCCCTTTATGCCGAGATCGAGCCATCAGATCGCATGGTGCAGATGACCGACAAAGGCCAGAAAGTCTACTCAAGCATTGAGCTACATCCTCAGTTTGCCCTCAACGGAAAAGCCTATGTGGTGGGGCTGGCGATGACCGACACCCCGGCGAGCCTGGGTACCGATCGCCTGAAGTTTGCCGCGCAGCAACGCGCCTCGGTGATGGCCTTTAACAACCAGCAGGGCGAAGCGCCAATGTTTACCGAAGCCCTGGAGGCAGAGGTGATCGAACTGGCCGCCCAGCGCAGTGATGAAGGGGTTAAGTGGTTTAACCGGGTGATGGGCATCATCGGCAAAGGCCAGAAAACCGACGATCAGCGCTTCAGCCAGATGCACCAGGTCGTTGAGGCCGTGGCGCAATCGCAGTCAGAGCAGATTGATCGCTTTAACACCGCCGAGCAGGAGCGCCAGCAGGACAAAGTCGCCATTGAGAAACTCACCAGTGAGCTGGCCGAACTGCGGCAAAAGTTGAGCACCACCGATGCCAGCTTTAGCCAGCGACCACCGGCGGGCGGCGGCGCGAACGCGCAGCTGGCTGATTACTGATATTCACAACGAGAGCAGAGAACATGGAAAACAATACCCGCCAGCTGTTTGACCAGTACATTTTGCGCCAGGCGCAGTTAAACGGCGTATCGCCTGCGGCAGTTGCTGCGAAATTTGCGGTTGATCCAACCCGTCAGCAAAAGCTGGAGCAGGCAGCGCAGGAGAGCGATTCTTTCCTGAGCAAAATTAACGTGTTTGGCGTTAATCAGCAGATCGGTCAGAAAGTGTTGATTGGTAGCAAAGGCCCGATGGCTGGCGTCAACAACAGCATCACTACCCGCCGTAACCCGGGCGCAAATCATGCGATGGAGCCGTTTGATTATATGTGCCGTAAGGTCAATTACGACTACGGGATCAGCTACGAACAGCTTGATGCCTGGGCGCACATGCCGGACTTCCAGCCGTTGATTAGTAAGGCGATGGCGCGTCAGATGTCGCTGGATCGCATCATGATTGGCTTTAACGGCACCAAATACAGCGACCCGTCAGATCGTGCCGCTAACCCGCTGTTGCAGGATTGCGGCATTGGCTGGCTGGAGAAAATCCGCACTGAAGCCTCACACCGCGTGATTTCCGGCGTCACCATCACCTCACGCGATGAAGATAACAAAGTCATTGCGAAAGGTACCTACGGCAACCTCGGCGCCGCGGTCTATGACGCGAAAAACAGCCTTATGGATGAATGGCACAAACGCAATCCGGATAACGTAGTGATCCTGGCGGGCGACCTGCTGACTACCGGCAATTTCCCGGCCATTAATGCCATGAGCCAGACCAACCCGAACACCGAAATGCTGGCCGGTCAGCTGATTGTTGCGCAGGAACGCGTTGGCAACATGCCGACCTTCATCGCGCCTTACTTCCCGGTAAATGGCGTACTGATCACGCCGTTTAAAAACCTGTCGGTGTACTACCAACGCGGCGGACTGCGCCGGACGATCAAGGAAGAGCCGGAGTACAACCGCATCGCGACATACCAGTCCTCAAACGATGACTTTGTGATCGAGGATTACGGCAACGTCGCATTTATCGACGGCATCACCTTTGCCGAGGCGCCGGAAGGCGGCGCGTAACCGCACACTGGCGGGCTTCGGCCCGCCGTTCATCGGGGAAGAAACAATGCTGACACCGGCACAACGACATTTTCAACGCGTCATGGCTGAACGTCATGGCAAGGCTGAGGATTTGTCCGATACGGCGCGCACTGCGCATGAGCAGATCCTGCACCGCATGCGCATGGATATGGCCGCGCTTAAAAAAATTCAGGGCGAGCAGGCGAAAGCCGCGCTTAAGCGCCAGATGCTACCCAATTACGAGGGGTGGATTGAGGGAACGCTCGAAGGTAATAGCGGCCGCCAGGATGAAGTGATCACGCGCCTGATGATTTGGGCGATAGATGTTCGTGATTATCCACTGGCGGCGAGAATCGGGCGTTACGTCATCGCGCATAACCTGGCGATGCCAGACCGATTTAACCGCACGGCGGCGACAGCTCTGGTCGATGAAATTTGTGATCCGATCCTGGTTCAGGTTAAGGCTGACGACAGCACCGACGTATCGCCATATCTGGCGGTGCTCGATGAAGTAGCCGAGTTTACCGCAGCCAGCGATATGCCAGACATGGTGCGCGCCAAACTCCACAAAGCACGCGCTTTTGCACTGCGCAACGGCACGCCTGCCGAGCAGGAAACCGCATTAGGGCTGCTGCGCACTGCGCTGATCATGGATCCTGGCGCAGGCGTGAAAAAGCTGATCGACAAACTCGCCAGTCAGCTGAAGAAAACCGCTGCTGCGACTATTTCCGAGGATGAGTCTACTGGCGACGATGGCGAAGAGGGGCAGAGTGATAGCCCTGCAGCACCACCGGTTCCGGCGGTGGCGGCCGGAAAGCCTGCGCCTAAAGCCGCCCGTAAAAGCACAACCAAAAAACCAGCGGCGCGCAAAACCACAACGAAAAAAGCGCCTGCCGCCAAAAAATAACCGACTTGCGCCCCGTGCGCTGGCGGCGCGGTCGGAGATCTGCAACGCACTGCGTTTTCTTTTCTCCGTCCGCTCACCGCCACCTTTTCTGGAGACTACACCATGAGCCTTGTAGCCCCCCGCACAATAACCCCCTCAGCAGAGGATGTGCCGGATGTGGACGACGGCGGAGAGAAAGTCACCGCCGGTGCGTTCTGGCCCGAAATTGTGTTGAGCGATGCTCGTAAGGAGATGCGCATTAACGGCACGGTGACAACTTCGCGGCTGAAGCATGTTGTTATCGAGGCGGTAGGCCATGCCGCTGACCAGCTCGATACCTGGCGGATCGAACAGCAGAACGCCGGATTTGCATCACTGGATACCGTGCCAGCAATGGAAATTAACGGGCAGAGCGCAAAGGTTTACCGCTGGCGCCGCGCGGTTTACAGCATAGCCCGCGCCCTGCTGATCGAAACGTTCCGTGATGTGGACACGACCGGCGACGCCGGGGAGAAGAAAGCCGCTGCGCTGGCAAGCCAGGCAAACGATCACTGGCGTGATGCGCGCTGGGCTATCTCCGATATTCGCGGCGAAGTTCGCAATTCTGCGGAGGCATTCTGATGAAAGTGAAGGCCTTACAGGGCGATACGGTGGATTTGCTTTGCCAGCGTTATTACGGCACCACCCAGGGTGTCACCGAGATTGTGCTTGCTGCGAACAAGTCACTGGCCGATCAGATCTTCATGGAGGCCGGGCAGGTGGTGGAACTGCCGGAGGTGAGCGCCTCGGCGACAAAGGAGACGGTGCAGCTATGGAGTTAATAAACCGCGCCTGGAATTGGGCCGCATACCTCTGGTCGGTGTTCCTCGGCAGCGTCGGCATGATGACGCAAAAGGACTGGCTGACGGCTATTGCGGCAGTAACAGGGGTTGTGGTGGCGGTGTTAGGTGAAATGCATCGCCGCCGGATGGCCCGGATCCATGAAACTAATAACGTGCTGCTGAACGATTTGATCGACGCCATTCGCGACGACACCGAAAACCGGCAGGACGTGAAAGAGCTGATCCGCACTATCAGGGAGGCGCCACGATGAAAAAGGGCGTTATTGCCTGCTCTGTCGCCGCGATTATCTCGCTGGCCGCAGCGCTCTGGCCGCAGTCACTGCGTACCAGCCCGGAAGCGCAACTGAAGATGGCGAAATATGAGGATTGTCGCAAGACCCCGTATTACTGCCCGGCAGGCGTATTAACCGTGGGGATCGGCTCCACCGGGAAAGTGCAGAACCGGGAGTATGCCGAACAGGAGATCGCAGAGCGCTGGGTGAATGATCTAATGCGCGCAGAGCATTGCGTTAGCCGCGAGTTTAACGGCGCAGCTGCACCGCAGCGCGTTTTTGAAGCGCTTACCGATAGCGCATTTAATGTCGGCTGTAGCGGGCTTGCCTGGTACACCAACAGGCAGGGGAAGAAGGTCAGAACGACAATCTGGCGTAACGCGCAGTCGGCTGACTGGCGCAGCGTCTGCGAGCGGGTAACGGATTTTGTTAACTCAGGCGGCAGGCGCTTGCAGGGGCTGGTCAACCGCCGGGAAGAGTTCCGGGAGTGGTGCTTGTCAGATCCTGTGTTTAAGGGGGCGAAATGAAAGGGTTGCTTGCCGTTATCACGGTGATCTGTGTCCTCCTGGTGGTGGCCTGCATCCGGTTAACCACGGAAACCAACAAGCGCGAAGCCGCAGAAAGAGCGCTGGCAGACGCTACTCAAAAACTGAACCAGACCGGCGATGTGCTGGCCGAAGTGCGGGCGCTGCGCCAGGACGTCAGCGAGATTGAAGCCAGTGTGAAAGCGCTGGGGCAAAAGCGTAACGAAGCCGGGGAGAAACGTCGTGAAAATATCAAAACTGAACTGGCCGGCGATCCCTGCGCTGCTGCTCTTGTGCCTGACGCTGTCGCTGACAGCCTGTACCAGCGCGCCGCCGAAGTCGCCGCCGGTGATCATTCAGGAGCCTTTGCCAGAAAGCCTGACGGCAAAAACTGAAACGCCAGTGCCACCGACCAGACCAATGCGCTACGGGAGCCTTGCGATCTGGTCTGATGCGCTACTTGATGCGCTGGATACCTGCAACGCGGATAAGGCGGGCATTCGGGAGCTGGAACTGCGGAGAATAGCCAGGGGGATGAAGTGAAAAAAGCCGAATTGTTACGCGAGGCGCTGATCGCCGCAAACACCTGGTGTAAGGCCAACCCTGAACTGATCACCGTCTGGGTGGATAAGGGGAGCATTGAGACGCAGGCGACCGGCGAACCCTCGTTTATGTATCGCTACACCATCCAGGTGCTGGCCGTGGACTTTCCGGGGCAGGTGGATGATCTCATGCTGCCGATCATGGCGTGGGTATGGCATTACCAGCCTGATTTACTGCTCAACCCGGACAATAACCGCAAAGTTGAGTTTGACGCGGACATTATCAGCGATGACATGGCCGATGTGCTGTTTAAGGTGCCGGTCTGGGAGCGCGTCATGGTGGAGAACGTCAACGGAAAACCCGTTGCTACGCACCTGGCGGAAGACCGACCCCGCATTAATGGCGGCGAGTGGGAAGTGGTCTTTGATCCGGGCTTTGAGGAAGAGATGACGTGAGCAACGATGCTGCGCTGTTTCAACAGCTTGATCAGGTCTTCGCAGAAATCCTTTCCGCTATGACGCCAGCACGTCGCCTGCGCACGGCAAGAGGCATTGCCACCACGCTGCGCCGTACTCAGAGCCAGCGGATCGGTAAGCAGGTTTCGCCGGACGGCACACCGTACCAGAAGCGGCACCGCCGGGTACTGCGCTCGCAGGCCGGGATCGGGTTTATCTGGCAGGGGGAAGAGCGCCGCTTGCGTAACTGGCGGGCGACGCGTGGTAGTCGTGGCCGCATGTTGACCGGATTTGATGAAGGACGAGGCGCGGTGCGGTCGTTTTACCGTGCTGATATCGAGCGTTATCTCGATATCAGCTTCAACGAGACTCGCCGCGATACGACGAAAGCCGATCCCATGTTCCGCCGCCTGCGCACCTCGCGTTTTCTGAAAGCTCGCGCCACCTCTGAAGGGGCAAGCGTGGGATTCACTGGCGTGGCGGCCCGTATTGCCCGCGTTCACCAGTATGGATTGCGTGACCGGGTGAATGACAGCGGCGCGATGGCGAGCTATCCCCGCCGTGAACTGCTGGGCCTGAGTAAGACGGATCGCATGATGATTGCCCGGCAGGTGATTGATTCTCTGGGAGTGCGCTGATGGATATTGCCGAACTGATTCGCCTGCTGGAGAACATCGGCCGCACCGGTACGGTGACGGAGATCGACGAGGAAAACTGGCGAGTACGGGTACAAAGCGGCGGACTGGAAACGACCTGGTTGCGCTGGAACGCGCAGCGGGCCGGGGCATTTAAGGTCTGGGTGCCGCCGTCCATTGGCGAGCAGGTCTGGCTCTTGTGTCTCGGCGGTAACACGGATACCGCCATCATTGGCGGTAGCCTGTACAGCAATGACAATCCGGCACCGGGCGCGACGCGTAATGAAATGGTAGTCACGGCTCCTGATGGTGCGCGTTTTCGTTATGACGCCGAGGCGGGCGCCTTACAGGTGACAGGTATTAAATCGGCGGCGATCGAGGCGTCGGTGATTGTCACTCTGGATACGCCGGAGGTGAACTGCACCAACCTGTTGCGCGCGAAAAATCTTGATATCACCGAAGGCGGGGAAATGCGCGGTGATTTTAATCATACCGGCGGGGCGTTTATCTCTAACGGCGTGCAGGTGGATAACCACAATCACGGCAAAGTTGAACGCGGTGATAACTGGACGGAGGGCACCCGATGAGTGAGCGCTATCGCGGTATGAATGCGAACGGAACCGGGACGCTGACGGATGAAGATCATGTGTGGCAGTCCGTGGGCGATATTCTGCTGACGCCGGTTAATACGCGCATTATGCGCCGCAATTACGGCTCGCTATGCCCCGATTTGATCGACAGCCCGCAGAACGACGTCACGCGCCTGCAACTGATGAGCGCAGCAGTTATCGCGCTTGCGGCATGGGAGCCGCGGCTCGCGCTTGACGCTATCAATATTCACTATTCTGCTTCGGGCGCAGTAACGGCGGAGTTATCCGGAATGCTGACTGAAAGCATGGAAAAGAGCACCAGATCGGTAACGTTAAGGAGTGCTAAAAATGCCGACAATTGACCTCTCGCAGCTGCCGCAGCCGACCATTATCGAGGAACTGGATTTTGAAGAAATTCTGATCGAGGTGAAAGCAGTGATGGTAGCTGCTTATCCGGCAGATCAGCAGGCCGCTGTTATTGCCGCCCTGGCGCTGGAGTCCGAACCATTGAACGTGCTTGCCCAGGCGCTGGCATATCGCGAGATGTTACTGCGCCAGCGCATTAACGAGGGGGCGGCCGCCTGCATGCTGAGTCATTCGACCGGCGACGATCTGGATAATATCGCGGCGAACCTCGATACCGAACGCCTGATCAAGACCGAAGCAACCGAGACAACCGATGCCGAAATGGAAAGTGACGAGGCGTTACGCCTGCGAGCACAGGCTGCTTTTGAGGGAATGAGCGTTGCCGGGCCATCGGCGGCCTATGAATATTTTGCCCGCAGCGCCAGCGGAAAAGTTGCCGATGCCAGGGCTTCCAGCCCGGCACCGGCAGTGGTGGTCGTTGCGGTGCTCTCCACGGAGGGTGACGGTACCGCGTCGCCAGAACTGCTCGCCGCAGTTGCCGAAGCGGTAAATGATGAAGAGGTTCGCCCGCTGGGTGATCGCGTGACGGTGCGCAGCGCTGAGGTTGTCGATTACGAGATTGACGCCACGCTGTACCTGTATCCGGGGCCGGAGTCAGAGCCGATCATCAATGCGGCTGATGCATCGTTGCAAAAGTTCCTGAAACAGAACGATAAAAAAATCAGCAGAGACGTGGCGCGCTCTGCCATTTCAGCGGCGCTCCATGTCCAGGGCGTACAGCGTGTCGTGCTGAATGCTCCGCCAGACGATATCAGGATCAGCGATATCCAGGCGGCCAGGAATATCGGCTACAACCTGGAAAGCGGCGGAACGGATGAATAACACGCTTCTTCCTCCTTCTGCCAGCGCGTGGATGCGTTGCGCCGAAGCTGCTACGGCGAAGCTGTCCGGAATCACGGTAGCTATTCGCACGCTGTGGACGCCGACGACATGTCCGGTTGATTTATTGCCGTATCTGGCGTGGGCGCTGTCGGTTGATCGGTGGGATAAGAACTGGCCGGCAGAGAAAAAAATAGCGTCAATCCAGCAATCCTACTGGCTTCATCGCAGGAAGGGTACGCGCGCAGCTGTGCGTCGAGTGATCGAGGATATGGGGTTTTCCGCGACGTTTGCGGAATGGTTCGACGTCGGCGACGAACCAGGAACGTTTCGGCTTGAGGTAGATGTAAACGATATCGGCATTACCCCGAAAACACTGGACGAGCTTAATCGTCTGATTGGGGAAGCGAAACCAGTCAGCCGTCAAATATCGCAACTGACAATATCTGTTGGAATTGAGGGGATTGCCAATGTGGGCGCCTCTTTTTTGGATGGTGAGATGGTTACGGTATATCCGCCAGGATATGACCCGGGCAACGGTATTTACTACGACGGTGAAACGCACTACGACAGTAATTTTAATTATGCAGAGGGCTGAGCGTGACAAACATCATTGAAAAAAAACAGTGGGAAAACGGCGTTTCTTTGCTGCGTCGCTCAGATAAGGTTGAGGGTGGCGTCGGGGGGAAAGCCAACGAACAAGCGCAGCAGTTGGCGAACAGGACGCAGTACCTGAAGGACCAGCTTGAATCCTATAACCAGCTGATTAAAACCGGTGAAATCCCATTTTCGACAGAGGACGAAGCAAAGGCCGCAATTACCGCCGGGAAAATACCAGAAGGGGCTCGTTTTTCGGTTCGTTCGCAGGATTCCCGCGTGTGGGTGGAAGAGTTCACTAATACCGGCGGCAACCCTGTCGCCACCGGAAAAAAAATCCTTGATGGTCGTTCGGTTTCTGTGACCGTTTTTCCAGGAGAGGGTGACCCGGACGGCACCCTTGCCGGGCTGGAGGCTACCTTTACCGGTCAGACGTTCCGTGTAGCCTTCAGCGGCGAAGATGAAAAAGAGTGCCTGTATCGCAATGATAATGGCATCGCCACGCTCATTACGCAGACGACGGGACAGGCGCAGGTCAACGCTATCAATGAATTATTGTTTACTGAATCCGCGTTAACGCCGTTGGCATTTTTGTCTGATGCGGCAGGGAATAATTTCGGCGTGTTTCTTTCCGATGGTTCATTCCACCTTGTCGGGATGAGCGGCTCATTACAGGACCAGTACGCGATTAAATACGCCGGTAAAGTCAGGAGCGGCATTGAAAGCGTTGAAGGTATCGCAGAAGTCGTAGGCGCTGACAACTCGTCAATGCTGTCTGTTTTTCATGACGCCAGCGGCAATCCGTTTCTGTCCGTCGCGCCCGATGGTGGCGTGTATTTGCCAGGGATGACGAAAGCGCTACAGGATATTTATGCTGTGAGCAGTGAGGGGGAAATTAAAGCCGGAATTGCGGGTATCGGTTCTGTGCAGAAATCCTTTGAGGCAATGAAGCCGGTTCTTATCGACCGCCTGTTTTACGGAATGAACCGTGACGGGGAACTGGTCAGCCAGGCGGTGCGTATCGGGCGTGTAACCCGCCGCCAGAAAACCGGGTATAACCTGAATTCCTGGCCCCAGGGCAAGCTGTGCATTGATGGTAACGGGCGGATTTATTGTGGCTATAACAGTGCGCCAGCCCACGGCGGAAAAGGTACCGTGCCGGTGATTACCTACAGTGATGACGATGGTGTGAGCTGGTCAGCGCCGGTATATGTCGTTACCGGGGAAAACTACGCGCGCGGGACTGACTGGTGGTCACTGGGTGTGGATAGTGACAATCATCTGTGGGGCATTGTTCGCAGCCGTGGCGCAACTAATCAGGTCGGCGTGACGTTTTACAACCTGTATAAATCGACGGACGGCGGGGCGTCGTGGGTAAAAGTCGGCGAAATTTCGGCAGTTACCCAGACCATTAACGATATCGAATATGTGCCGGAACTGTTTCACGATATGTGTTTTGTGCCGACCACCGGGCGGATGATTACGGGGTACCATTTTGCGAACTCGTCGCGCGTCGGATTTATGTCGTTTGATATCAGCGACCCGTTAAACACTATCGTAACGCAGGATGTTATCGCTCACGGTGAGTATTCAACCACGGTTTATTGTGAGCCAACAATTGCGGTCGAATATTCCCGCAACCAGACTGGCACAGTTTATGGTGGCATTCGCACACAAACGAATGCTTATCCCTCGCAGCTGTACTTTATGAATCCAGATTTAACCGGGTTTACCCGGTTTGATGCGCCAGAATCCGTGCAATACAGCCCGATGGCTATTCGCCGTATTAATGGTCAGTTTATTTTATTAACGGTGGAGCGTTACAACACGGGAGCCATGAATTTATGGTTTGGCACTCCGACTGACTTTTACAGCAAAACTGCCTCAAACTTCTGGAAAATGCCGATTGGTAAAATCGTCAAGGAAACC
>NZ_JBEAJL010000013.1:0-83706 GCF_040065275.1 Klebsiella sp. JB_Kp042 | reverse complement strand
ATACCTGCCTGTCACGCA
Source organism: Klebsiella sp. JB_Kp042 (assembly GCF_040065275.1). Classification (NCBI taxonomy): domain Bacteria; kingdom Pseudomonadati; phylum Pseudomonadota; class Gammaproteobacteria; order Enterobacterales; family Enterobacteriaceae; genus Klebsiella; species Klebsiella sp. JB_Kp042. The sequence goes on along the minus strand of NZ_JBEAJL010000013.1, from coordinate 83,688 downwards.
GGGGGTCGCGGGTTCGAGTCCCGTCCGTTCCGCCACTTATTTAACATTAAGCCTGCTCAGATAGCAGGCTTAGTGGTAAGAAAGCTTTAGGGGCGTAGTTCAATTGGTAGAGCACCGGTCTCCAAAACCGGGTGTTGGGAGTTCGAGTCTCTCCGCCCCTGCCATTTATAAGAATCCTTTGCTCAGGCAAAGGATTTTTTTTTATCTCTACTCTCCATCTGCAATATCCCTGTTCAAAATACCTTGCTTCTCTCCGTCCATGGAGAGTACCGCTTATTCCAGGATAGGGCTTTTCAGGATCTCGTGGATCTGCCCCTGCTTATCGCTATTTTGTAACCAGATCGCATAGAGTGGGCGGGAAAGCGTAGCGCTGTCCATGACCGTATGTAACCCATGCTTCTCTTTGGCCCAGCGAACAGGTAGCCAACAGCAGCCGTTCAGGCGTGATAATTGCTGGTAGATCAATTCAGCTGAAGAGGTAGTGAGCAGCGGAACATCATCGCTTCCTATCAGACCCACTTCGTTTTGCTGAAAATCAGGCCCCCATTCAAGGCGCAAGTAATTCAATTCATTTCTGTTTTTTGCAGGCGATGCGCAATACAAGGCAAGGGTAAAATTACCCAACAGCTGGCTGCTTAATTCATCCATCTTCGGCGATTCGGTGGTGATCAGCAGATCCAACTGGCGTTCATGAAGCTGTTTAACCAGCGACTGCCGCTGTGCGATACGCGCTTCAAACTGGAGATTGTAAGGTGCGCTGTAGAGGGTGCCGAGCCAGCCGTTAAGCATGCATTCCCACAGCGAGGCGCTGGCTCCGATGGAGAATTCATTATGTCGCGAAGAGTGTGCGACCTCCTTGCGCGCAGCCTGCCAGGTATTCATTAACGTTTCGGCGTAAGGCAGGAGCTTTTCTCCGGCCGTCGTCAGGCGAATGTTATTACGATGTCGGGTGAACAGGTTCACACCAAGTTGATTTTCCAGCTGACGAATACGAAAGCTGACCGCTGACTGCGTCAGGTAAAGCGCCTCTGCTGCTCGCCCAAAGTGACGAGTTCTGCTCACTTCCAGGAAAGTCTTGAGCAATTCCGTATCCACACCGTTCTCCACAAAATTATTTGTCGTGATGATTTAAATGTTTTGTTTGACGCTCTGTCAAGCGTAACTAATACTCCGCGCCATAAATAGCTCGGCCAAAGAATCAGGAGCGTGTAGGATGGCGGAAAGCTTTACGACGACTAATCGTTTTTTCGACAATAAAAATTATCCACGCGGGTTCTCCCGTCACGGTGATTTCACCATCAAAGAGGCGCAACTGCTGGAACGTCATGGTTATGCCTTTAACGAACTGGAACTGGGTAAACGCGAACCTGTTACCGATGATGAAAAACAGTTTGTCTCGGTGTGCCGTGGTGAGCGTGAGCCGGTAACGGAAGCAGAACGCGTATGGATTAAGTATATGGCGCGCATCAAGCGGCCGAAGCGTTTCCATACCCTTTCCGGCGGCAAACCGCAGATGGAAGGCGCTGACGATTACACCGAAAGCGATGACTAAGAAAAAAGGGCGTAAGCCCTTTTTTTTACGCCATCATTTTCTGCAGATGGTTTAGCATCCGGTCTATCGCCCGATAGCTGAGCGCCTCCTGCAAATGACGGCGTTCAATCTCTTCAGCCTCTGCCAGATCGGCAATGGTTCTCGCCACCTTTAACAGACGCTGCCAGGCTCGAATAGAGAGCCCCAACTGCGTTAGCGTCTGTTCCAGCCAGACAGCGTCCTCCCGCCGTAAGTGGCAGCAGCTCTTCATTTCACGATTCTCAAGATGAGCATTGAGCTTATTTTGCCTGAGCATTTGCCGTTCGCGCGCCGCCAGCACCCGCTGCCGGACCGTTGCGCTAGACTCTTCGCCCTGCGTGCCCTGGCTCAGTATCCCTGGCGGCGGCAGCGGGATCTCTAAGGAGAGATCGAAGCGGTCAAGGAAGGGGCCTGACAGACGTCCCAGATAACGTAATGTCTGCTCAGGCGATGTACGATTATGTTTGCCCTGATAATGCCCTGTCGGGCTTGGGTTCATCGCCGCGATAAGCTGAAAGCGCGCCGGATAGTCAATTTTGGCGCGCGAGCGTGATATGTGGATCTTGCCTGACTCAATGGGTTCGCGCAGCGCATCCAGTACACGCCGCTCAAACTCAGGCAGTTCATCAAGAAACAGCACGCCATTATGGGCCAGGGAAATCTCACCGGGGACCGGTATTGAGCCGCCGCCCACCATCGCTGCCAGCGAGGCGCTATGGTGAGGCGCGCGAAACGGCCTCTGACGCCACCGGGTCTTCGCGGTATGCAGATTGACCAGGCTCTGAATGGCGGTGCTCTCCAGTGCTTCCTGATTGCTTAATGGCGGCAGGAGACCGGGTAGCCGGCTGGCAAGCATGGTTTTCCCGGTGCCGGGCGGGCCTATCAGGAGCAGGTTGTGACCCCCGGCGGCCACAATCTCCAGCGCTCGTTTTCCCTGCTGCTGGCCGATAACATCGCGCAAATCTTCGCCGCGTTCATCAACAATGGGTGCCTCGGCAAGAGGCGGCGAAAGCGATGTCTGCCCCGCGAGAAAAGCGCACACCTCCTGCAGATGGTCGGCGACCAGGCAATCGCTGCCGCCGATCAGGCCGACCTCAGCCGCATTATCAGCGGAGACGACGATACGCCGGCCGGCTTTGATGGCCTCCATTGCGCTGGGGATCGCCCCTGGAACGCCGCGTAACCCACCTGTGAGGGCGAGTTCGCCCACAAACTCATAGTGATTCAGTCGCGTCGTATTGAGCTGCTCTGAGGCGACGAGAAGCGCGAGAGCGATAGGCAGATCGTATCGTCCGCCCTCTTTAGGTAGATCCGCTGGCGCCAGGTTAATGGTTATTTTCTTGGCAGGGAAAGCGTAGCCGCTGTTGATCAGGGCGCTACGGACCCGGTCACGGGCCTCTTTCACGGTAGTCTCCGGCAGTCCGACCATAGTCAGGCCGGGCAGACCGTTGCTGAGATGAACCTCGACAGTAATCAATGGCGCTTCGATACCGAGCGCCGCGCGAGTATAGACGATGGCGAGCGACATAAAACCTCCTGGACCAGGCAGGATTATGGCTGACCTGTGGTAAAACGGGAGCGGTAATAGTGAGAATTTAGGACCATACATCCATACTTTTCGCGCTATATCGTTACATTTAGCCGAAAATGGAATTTCGCTCGCAAAAGAGAGTGGTGTTGGAAAGGCACGCGCAAAAGCGCGCGCCAGGCGAGAGAAAACTGAATTTTTTTCATTTCTGATTTTTTTCATATAAAACAATTATTTTTGCTGAAACTGTTAGGCTGCTCAGCAACGGAGATATAAAAAAATCTTGTGTTTTATGTGATGTCTGTGGTACCTCTTTAGGTATTCCTTCGAACAAGAAGCCAGAAAGTACAGAAAATGACAGCCCTTCTACGAGTGATTAGCTTGGTCGTGATTAGCGTGGTGGTGATTATTATCCCACCGTGCGGGGCTGCACTTGGACGAGGAAAGGCTTAATAATCAAGCCTTAACGAACTAAGACCCCCGCACCGAAAGGTCCGGGGGTTTTTTTATAACTGAAATAACCTAAGCGAGGAGCAGATGATGACTTTTAGCATAAAATTCTGTTTCTCCCGATTTATGACGGGGAACTAACTATGAATGGCGCGCAGTGGGTGGTACATGCTTTGCGGACACAGGGGGTCGACACCGTTTTTGGCTATCCGGGTGGCGCAATTATGCCGGTTTACGATGCACTGTATGACGGCGGCGTGGAGCACCTGCTGTGCCGGCATGAGCAAGGGGCAGCCATGGCGGCCATTGGTTATGCGCGAGCAACCGGTAAAACCGGAGTGTGTATCGCCACCTCCGGCCCGGGCGCGACCAATCTGATCACCGGCCTGGCGGACGCTTTGCTTGACTCCATCCCCATTGTCGCCATCACCGGCCAGGTGGCCGCGCCCTTCATCGGCACGGATGCGTTTCAGGAAGTAGACGTTCTCGGTTTGTCACTGGCCTGTACTAAGCACAGTTTCCTCGTGCAGTCTCTGGACGAGCTGCCGCGGGTCATTGCTGAAGCTTTCCAGGTGGCAAACTCAGGCCGTCCAGGCCCGGTGCTGGTTGATATCCCTAAGGATATTCAGATGGCGCAGGGCGATCTCGATCCCCATTTCTCTACGGTCGCCGATGAGATGGCATTTCCGCAGGCGGAAGTGGCTCAGGCTCTGCAGATGCTGGCTCAATCGCAGCAACCGATGCTGTATGTTGGCGGCGGGGTCGGCATGGCGCAGGCGGTACCGGCGCTGCGTGAATTCCTCGCCGTAACCCGGATGCCGGCGACCTGCACTCTGAAAGGGCTGGGCGTGGTGGACGCCGATTACCCGTATTATCTCGGCATGCTGGGAATGCACGGCACCAGGGCGGCCAACCTGGCGGTACAGGAGTGCGATCTGCTGATTGCCGTCGGCGCGCGCTTTGACGATCGCGTGACCGGCAAGCTCAACACCTTCGCGCCGCATGCCAAAGTGATCCATATGGACATCGATCCGGCGGAGCTGAACAAGCTGCGCCAGGCGCACATCGGTCTGACCGGCGACCTGAACCGCTTGCTGCCGGCGCTGCAGCAGCCGTTAGCTATCGATGGCTGGCGCGAGCGGAGTGCCGCGCTGCGTGCCGATCACGCCTGGCGTTACGATCATCCCGGTGAGGCAATCTACGCGCCGCTGTTGCTGAAACAGCTTTCCGACCGCAAGCCGGCGGACAGCGTGGTGACAACCGACGTTGGTCAGCATCAGATGTGGTCGGCTCAGCATATGACCTATACCCGCCCGGAAAACTTCATCACCTCCAGCGGCTTAGGCACCATGGGCTTTGGCCTGCCGGCCGCCGTTGGCGCCCAGGTGGCGCGCCCTAACGATACAGTGATCTGTATCTCCGGTGACGGCTCCTTCATGATGAATGTGCAGGAGCTGGGCACCGTTAAACGCAAGCAGTTACCGCTGAAGATCGTATTACTCGACAACCAGCGGTTAGGGATGGTTCGACAATGGCAGCAGCTGTTTTTCCAGGAACGTTATAGCGAAACCACTCTGACTGATAACCCTGATTTCCTCACGCTGGCCAGCGCCTTCGGTATTCCTGGCCAACACATCACCCGTAAAGACCAGGTTGAAGCGGCACTCGACACCATGCTTTCGAGCCAGGGGCCATACCTGCTTCATGTCTCAATCGACGAACTTGAGAATGTCTGGCCGTTGGTGCCGCCCGGCGCCAGTAACTCTGAAATGCTGGAGAAATTATCATGATGCAACATCAGGTCGCTTTACAGGCACGTTTCAACCCGGAAACCTTAGAGCGCGTGCTGCGCGTTGTCCGCCACCGTGGTTTCCAAATCTGCGCAATGAACATGGAAACCGCGGCGGACGCACAGAACATAAATATCGAATTGACCGTTGCCAGCCCGCGGCCCGTCGAATTACTGTTTAGTCAATTAAGCAAACTGGTCGACGTTGCCTGCGTCGAGATCCAGCAACCCACATCACAACAAATCCGCGCCTGAGCGCAAAGGAAGAAAAATGACGACGAAAAAAGCTGATTACATCTGGTTCAATGGCGAGATGGTTCCGTGGGGCGAAGCGAAAGTTCATGTGATGTCCCATGCGCTGCACTATGGCACCTCGGTATTCGAAGGCATCCGTTGCTATGACTCGCACAAAGGCCCGGTGGTGTTCCGTCATCGCGAACATATGCAGCGTCTGCATGATTCAGCCAAAATTTATCGTTTCCCGGTCTCCCAGAGCGTCGACGAACTAATGGAAGCCTGCCGTGAAGTCATTCGCACCAATAATCTGACCAGCGCTTATATCCGCCCGCTGGTGTTTGTTGGCGATGTCGGCATGGGGGTAAACCCGCCTCCGGGTTACAACACTGACGTGATCATCGCGGCGTTCCCGTGGGGAGCCTACCTCGGCGCAGAAGCGCTGGAGCAGGGGATCGATGCAATGGTCTCTTCCTGGAACCGCGCGGCGCCGAACACCATCCCGACGGCGGCGAAAGCCGGCGGCAACTATCTCTCCTCGCTGCTGGTTGGCAGCGAAGCGCGTCGCCATGGCTACCAGGAGGGTATCGCCCTCGATGTTAACGGCTATATCTCGGAAGGCGCAGGCGAAAACCTGTTTGAAGTGAAGGACGGCGTGCTGTTCACCCCGCCGTTTACCTCTTCCGCGCTGCCGGGCATTACCCGCGACGCCATCATCAAGCTGGCGAAAGATCTCGGTATTGAAGTCCGCGAGCAGGTATTGTCCCGTGAATCCCTGTACCTGGCGGATGAAGTCTTCATGTCCGGCACCGCGGCGGAAATCACCCCGGTACGCAGCGTGGATGGCATCCAGGTCGGCGCAGGCCGTCGCGGTCCGGTTACCAAACGCATTCAGGAAGCCTTCTTTGGCCTCTTCACCGGTGAAACAGAAGACAAATGGAGCTGGTTGGATCCGGTAAGTAAGTAATTAAAAATGGGACGGCACGCACCGTCCCATTTAATAAACACAGATGGGAGTAAAAAGAGCATGCCTAAGTACCGTTCCGCCACCACCACACATGGCCGCAATATGGCGGGCGCCCGCGCGTTGTGGCGCGCAACCGGGATGACCGATGCCGATTTCGGCAAACCGATTATCGCCGTCGTTAACTCCTTTACCCAGTTTGTTCCCGGGCACGTGCACCTGCGCGATCTCGGCAAACTGGTTGCCGAGCAGATTGAAGCCGCCGGTGGCGTGGCCAAAGAATTCAACACCATCGCAGTGGATGATGGGATCGCCATGGGCCACGGGGGTATGCTCTATTCACTGCCATCCCGCGAGCTGATCGCCGACTCGGTGGAGTACATGGTTAACGCCCACTGTGCGGATGCGATGGTCTGTATCTCCAACTGCGACAAAATCACCCCGGGGATGTTGATGGCTTCCCTGCGCCTGAACATTCCGGTGATCTTTGTGTCCGGCGGCCCAATGGAAGCCGGGAAAACCAAGCTGTCAGATAAAATCATCAAGCTCGACCTGGTGGATGCGATGATCCAGGGGGCGGATCCGAAAGTGTCTGACGAGCAGAGTAATCAGGTGGAACGCTCCGCCTGTCCGACCTGCGGCTCCTGTTCCGGGATGTTTACCGCCAACTCCATGAACTGCCTGACCGAAGCGCTGGGCCTGTCGCAGCCGGGTAACGGCTCTCTGCTGGCGACCCACGCCGATCGTAAGGAGCTGTTCCTTAACGCCGGGAAACGTATCGTTGAGCTGACCAAACGCTATTACGAGCAGGATGACGCTTCCGCGCTGCCGCGCAATATCGCCAGCAAGGCGGCCTTTGAGAACGCCATGACGCTGGATATCGCCATGGGCGGTTCCACCAACACCGTTCTGCACCTGCTGGCGGCGGCGCAGGAAGCTGAAATCGATTTCACCATGAGCGATATCGATAAGCTCTCCCGCAAAGTGCCGCAGCTGTGTAAGGTGGCGCCGAGCACGCAGAAATACCATATGGAAGATGTGCATCGCGCCGGCGGCGTGCTGGGCATTCTGGGCGAGCTGGACCGCGCCGGGCTGCTGAATCGCGAGGTTAAAAACGTCCTCGGCCTGACGCTGCCGCAGACCCTGGAACAGTACGATGTGATGGTGACTCAGGACGATGCGGTGAAAAAGATGTTCCGCGCCGGCCCGGCGGGCATCCGTACCACCCAGGCGTTCTCGCAAGACTGCCGCTGGGATACGCTGGATGACGATCGCGCCGAAGGCTGTATCCGTTCTCTGGAACATGCTTACAGCAAGGACGGCGGCCTGGCGGTGCTGTACGGCAATTTCGCGGAAAACGGTTGTATCGTGAAAACCGCCGGCGTGGACGACAGCATCCTGAAATTTACCGGTCCGGCGAAAGTATATGAGAGCCAGGACGATGCGGTAGAGGCCATCCTCGGCGGTAAAGTCGTTGAAGGCGACGTCGTCGTGATCCGCTACGAGGGGCCGAAAGGCGGGCCGGGGATGCAGGAGATGCTTTACCCCACCAGCTTCCTGAAGTCGATGGGGCTGGGCAAAGCCTGCGCGCTGATCACCGATGGCCGTTTCTCCGGCGGCACCTCAGGGCTCTCTATCGGTCACGTCTCACCGGAAGCGGCGAGCGGCGGCAACATTGCGCTCATTGAAGATGGCGACATGATCGCGATTGATATTCCGAACCGCAGCATCCAGCTGCAGCTGAGCGATGCGGAAATTGCGGCGCGTCGTGAAGCCCAGGAAGCGCGTGGCGACCAGGCGTGGACGCCGAAGCATCGCCAGCGTCAGGTCTCCTTTGCCCTTCGCGCCTACGCCAGTCTGGCGACCAGCGCTGACAAAGGCGCGGTTCGCGATAAATCGAAACTGGGTGGCTAATCATGGCGGATTCACAACCCCTCTCCGGCGCCCCCGAGGGCGCCGAATACCTGAGAGCAGTGCTGCGCGCGCCGGTTTATGAAGCGGTGCAGAAAACGCCGCTGCAAAAAATGGACAAACTCTCTTCTCGCCTGGATAACGTTATTCTGGTGAAGCGCGAAGATCGCCAACCGGTACACAGCTTTAAGCTGCGCGGCGCCTACGCGATGATGTCCAGCCTGACCGCGGAACAGAAATCCCACGGGGTGATCACCGCCTCGGCGGGCAATCATGCCCAGGGCGTGGCGTTCTCCGCATCGCGGCTGGGCGTTAAGGCGCTGATCGTGATGCCGGTAGCGACCGCCGACATCAAAGTGGATGCCGTTCGCGGCTTTGGCGGCGAAGTGCTGCTGCATGGCGCCAATTTTGACGAAGCGAAAGCTCGGGCGATTGAACTGGCGCAGCAGCAGGGCTTTACCTGGGTGCCGCCGTTCGATCACCCGATGGTCATCGCCGGTCAGGGAACCCTGGCGCTGGAGCTGCTGCAGCAGGATGCCCACATTGACCGCGTGTTCGTCCCGGTGGGCGGCGGCGGCCTGGCGGCAGGCGTGGCGGTGTTGATCAAGCAACTGATGCCGCAGATTAAAGTGATAGCGGTGGAAGCGGAAGATTCGGCCTGCCTGAAGGCGGCGCTGGATGCCGGTCATCCGGTGGATCTGCCGCGCGTCGGCTTGTTTGCCGAAGGCGTAGCGGTCAAACGCATCGGCGATGAAACCTTCCGTCTGTGCCAGGAGTATCTGGACGACATCATCACCGTCGACAGCGACGCTATTTGCGCGGCGATGAAGGATTTGTTCGAAGATGTGCGGGCGGTGGCAGAGCCTTCCGGCGCCCTGGCGCTGGCGGGGATGAAGAAATATGTCGCCCAGCACAATATTCGCGGCGAGCGACTGGCTCACATTCTGTCCGGGGCCAACGTCAACTTCCACGGTCTGCGCTACGTGTCTGAACGCTGCGAGCTCGGGGAACAGCGCGAAGCGCTGCTGGCGGTGACGATCCCGGAAGAGAAAGGCAGCTTTCTGAAGTTTTGCCAGCTGCTGGGGGGGCGTTCGGTGACTGAGTTCAACTACCGCTTTGCCGATGCCAAAGACGCCTGCATCTTTGTGGGGGTGCGTCTGAGTCGTGGGCTGGAGGAGCGGAAAGAGATCCTCCAGTTACTGAACGATGGCGGCTACAGCGTCGTTGACCTTTCCGATGACGAAATGGCCAAGCTCCATGTGCGCTATATGGTTGGCGGCCGACCGTCCAAAGCGCTGCAGGAGCGGCTGTTCAGCTTCGAATTTCCAGAGTCCCCGGGGGCGCTGCTGAAGTTCCTGCACACCCTTGGCACCCACTGGAATATTTCGCTGTTCCACTACCGTAGCCACGGTACCGACTATGGTCGGGTTTTGGCGGCCTTCGAGCTGGGCGAGCACGAGCCGGACTTTGAAACTCGTCTCAATGAGCTGGGCTATGAGTGTCACGATGAGACCCATAACCCGGCATTCCGCTTTTTCCTCGCGGGCTAGTGGTTCGGCAGGATTTTCCAGAAAGCATCAATAAGCGGCTCATGCAGCCGCTTTTTTTGTGCGCAAACGCCGAGCTCGAATGGGGTTTGCTCATCGCTGCGCTCCAGAATCATCACCCTGTTGCGTACCGGCTCCGGACTGTTCTCCAGCACCACTTCCGGCAGCAGCGCCACGCCGCATCCCAGGGCGACCATCGACACCATCGCTTCGTGGCCCCCGACGGTGGCGTAGATCGACGGATTGCTGATTTTATGCCGTCGAAACCACAGCTCGATACGCCGACGTACCGGCCCCTGGTCAGCCATGATAAACGGCACTGTCGACCAGTCCGGACGCTCGACGGTCACCTGGTTGCGCACCGGGCAGGGAAGGGCCGGGGCAATTAACACCACGGCGAGGTTCTCCAGCATCGAAAACGCCACCGACCCTGGCAGGGTCTCCGGCTTACCGGCAATCGCCAGGTCGGCTTCGCCGGTGACCACCTTTTCCATGGCGTCGGCGGCGTCGCCGGTCGACAGCTTGATCTCTACCGAGGGATGCGCGGCGCGAAAGCGGTCGAGGATCGGCGGCAGATGGCTATAGGCGGCGGTGACAGAGCAGAAGATGTGTAGCTCGCCGGAGAGCGAAGGGCCCTGCTGATCGATGGCGTGGCGAAGCTGCTGATACTGCAGTAAAGTCTGCTGGGCAAAGGTGCGTAACTCTTCCCCGGCTTCGGTCAGGGTCACCGTGCGATTATCTCGCACGAACAGCGGCTGGCCGAGGTCCTCTTCCAGGCGCTGGATCTGGCGCGAAAGCGTCGACGGGCTGACGTGCATGGCCCGCGCGCTGCGGCCAAAATGGCGGCTTTCCGCCAGATGCAGAAAGGTTTTCAGATCGCGTAAATCCACGGCGCGTACTCCCCGGTTTTGTATTTCATAAAATGCAACGTGACGTTGTGAATATATCAATTTCCGCAATAAAATTCCTGTCATATAGTAAGTTCATTCTCGCAAAAGCGAACCGAACAATAAGCACGACACAACATCACGGAGTTACAGACATGGCTAACTACTTTAATACACTGAACCTGCGCCAGCAGCTGGCACAGCTGGGCAAATGCCGCTTTATGGCGCGCGACGAATTCGCCGATGGCGCCAGCTACCTTCAGGGTAAAAAAGTGGTCATCGTCGGCTGCGGCGCGCAGGGTCTGAACCAGGGGCTGAACATGCGTGACTCCGGCCTGGATATCTCCTATGCGCTGCGCAAAGAAGCGATCGCCGAGAAGCGCGCCTCCTGGCGTAAAGCGACCGAAAACGGTTTTAAAGTCGGCACTTATGAAGAGCTGATCCCACAGGCGGACCTGGTGGTTAACCTGACCCCGGACAAACAGCACTCTGACGTTGTGCGCTCCGTACAGCCGCTGATGAAAGACGGCGCGGCGCTGGGCTACTCCCACGGCTTCAACATCGTGGAAGTGGGCGAGCAGATCCGTAAAGACATCACCGTGGTGATGGTGGCGCCGAAGTGCCCGGGTACCGAAGTGCGTGAAGAGTACAAACGCGGTTTCGGCGTACCGACGCTTATCGCGGTACACCCGGAAAATGACCCGAAAGGCGAAGGCATGGCCATTGCGAAAGCATGGGCAGCGGCGACCGGCGGCCACCGTGCGGGCGTTCTGGAGTCTTCCTTCGTGGCAGAAGTGAAATCTGACCTGATGGGCGAGCAGACCATCCTCTGCGGCATGCTGCAGGCGGGTTCTCTGCTGTGCTTCGACAAGCTGGTGGCGGAAGGTACCGACCCGGCGTATGCAGAAAAACTGATTCAGTTCGGCTGGGAAACCATCACCGAAGCGCTGAAGCAGGGCGGCATCACCCTGATGATGGATCGCCTCTCTAACCCGGCGAAACTGCGCGCTTATGCGCTCTCCGAGCAGCTGAAAGAGATTATGGCGCCGCTGTTCCAGAAACACATGGACGACATCATTTCCGGCGAATTCTCCTCCGGTATGATGGCGGACTGGGCGAACGACGATAAGAAACTGCTGACCTGGCGTGAAGAGACGGGTAAAACCGCGTTCGAAACCGCGCCGCAGTATGAAGGTAAAATCGGCGAGCAGGAGTACTTCGATAAAGGCGTTCTGATGATTGCGATGGTGAAAGCAGGCGTTGAGCTGGCGTTCGAAACCATGGTCGATTCCGGCATCATCGAAGAGTCCGCTTACTACGAATCACTGCACGAGCTGCCGCTGATCGCCAACACCATCGCCCGTAAGCGTCTGTACGAGATGAACGTGGTTATCTCCGATACCGCAGAATATGGTAACTACCTGTTCTCTTACGCTTGCGTACCGCTGCTGAAAGAGTTCATGACCACCCTGCAGACTGGCGACCTGGGTACGGCGATTGCCGAAGGCGCGGTAGACAACGCCCAGCTGCGTGATGTCAACGAAGCCATCCGCAGCCACCAGATCGAGAAAGTGGGTCACAAACTGCGTGGCTATATGACCGATATGAAGCGTATTGCGGTTGCCGGCTAATTCCTCGCCGTCTTTCGACTGGCCGATGCGTTGGCTACGGTAGGTACACCCCAGTCACATAGTTATCTATGTGACTGGGGATGTACTTCCTGGCCGCCTTCCGGCAAGCCGAAATCCATAGAAGAATGAATTTGTTTAGTAGGCCTGATAAGCGAAGCGCCATCAGGCAAAAACCCGGAGATTAAGATCCCCGGGTTTTTTTATTATTTCCGGTACAGGACTTTGATGATGTGGTAGCCGAACTGGGTATGCAGCGGTCCGGTTGGCTCCAGCACTGGGCAGGAGAAGACCACTTTATCGAACGCCGGGACCATCTGGCCCTGGCGGAATTCACCTAAATCACCGCCGCGTTTACCTGATGGGCAAATAGAGTGTTTCTTTGCCAGCTTACCGAAGTCGGCGCCGTTTTTAATCTGCTCCAGAAGATCCAGAGCCAGTTTCTCTTCTTTAACAAGAATATGCAGTGCTGCTGCTGTTTTTGCCATGATCGTGCCTTGAATAGGTTGAGATAAATCAGGGCGCAATATACCACGCGTCAGCGGCGATAAAGCACCTTAATGATATGGTAGCCAAACTTGGTTTTTACCGGACCGTAGGGCTTGAGAAGCGGGCAGCTAAAGACCGCCTGATCGAATGGGCCGACCATCGCGCCTTGCTGAAACTCGCCCAGGTCGCCGCCGTTGCGCCCCGACGGACATTGGGAATAGCGCTTCGCCAGATGATCGAAGCTGACGCCCCGCTCCAGTTTGGCGAGGATCTCCTGGGCCAGTTTTTCTTCTTTGACCAGGATATGCAGGGCTGCTGCGGTCTTTTTCATGGTTCTGCTCTATGGGTTAATCGCGATTTCTTCACTTTACCATCAGTCGGTAAATCTCGGCTCCGCTTTCTGCTACAATCCCCACCCCGTTCGAAGATTGAGCAAGACTCCCATGCGTTTAAACCCTGGCCAACAACAAGCCGTCGAATTTGTAACCGGACCGTGCCTGGTGCTGGCGGGCGCCGGCTCCGGTAAGACCCGCGTGATCACCAATAAAATCGCCCACCTGATCCGCGGCTGCGGCTATCAGGCGCGCCATATCGCGGCCGTGACCTTTACCAACAAAGCCGCGCGCGAGATGAAAGAGCGCGTTGGGCAAACGCTGGGGCGCAAAGAGGCGCGCGGGCTGATGATTTCCACCTTCCACACCCTGGGGCTGGATATCATCAAGCGGGAATACGCCGCGCTGGGCATGAAGTCTAACTTCTCCTTATTCGACGATACCGACCAGGTGGCGTTGCTCAAAGAGCTGACCGAAGGGTTGATCGAAGATGACAAAGTGGTGCTCCAGCAGTTGATCTCGACGATCTCCAACTGGAAAAACGATCTGAAAACCCCGGCCCAGGCCGCCGCGGGTGCGAAAGGCGAACGGGACCGCATCTTCGCCCACTGCTATGGACTGTACGATGCGCATATGAAGGCCTGCAATGTCCTCGATTTTGACGATCTGATCCTGCTGCCGACGCTGCTGCTGCAGCGCAACGAGGAGGTGCGCGAACGCTGGCAGAATAAGATCCGCTACCTGCTGGTGGATGAGTATCAGGATACCAACACCAGCCAGTATGAGCTGGTGAAGCTGTTGGTGGGCCAGCGGGCGCGTTTTACCGTGGTAGGTGACGATGACCAGTCGATCTACTCGTGGCGCGGCGCGCGGCCACAGAACCTGGTGCTGCTCAGCCAGGACTTCCCGGCGCTGCAGGTTATCAAGCTTGAGCAGAACTATCGCTCCTCCGGGCGTATTCTGAAAGCCGCTAACATTCTGATCGCCAACAACCCGCACGTTTTTGAAAAGCGTCTGTTTTCCGAACTGGGATACGGCGCTGAGCTGAAAGTGCTCTCCGCCAACAATGAAGATCATGAAGCGGAGCGCGTGGCCGGGGAACTGATCGCCCACCACTTTATTAATAAAACCAATTACAAAGACTACGCGATCCTTTATCGCGGCAATCACCAGTCGCGGGTCTTTGAAAAGATGCTGATGCAGAACCGCATCCCGTACAAAATCTCCGGCGGCACGTCGTTCTTCTCGCGCCCGGAAATTAAAGATCTGCTGGCCTATCTGCGCGTGCTGACCAACCCGGACGACGACAGCGCCTTTCTGCGTATCGTCAACACGCCGAAGCGCGAGATCGGCCCGGCGACGCTGCAAAAGCTCGGTGAGTGGGCGATGGGCCGCAACAAAGGATTGTTCACCGCCAGCTTTGATATGGGTCTTAGCCAGATGCTGACCGGGCGCGGCTATGAATCACTCACCCGCTTCACCCACTGGCTGCGCGAGATCCAGCAACTGGCCGAACGCGAGCCGGTCAACGCCGTGCGCGACTTGATCCGCGGGATTGATTACGAATCCTGGTTGTATGAAACCTCGCCCAGCCCGAAAGCCGCGGAAATGCGCATGAAAAACGTCAACCAGCTGTTCACCTGGATGACCGAGATGCTGGAAGGCAGCGAAATCGATGAGCCGATGACCCTGACGCAGGTGGTCACCCGCTTTACGCTGCGCGACATGATGGAGCGCGGCGAATCGGATGAAGAGCTGGATCAGGTGCAGCTGATGACCCTCCATGCCTCAAAAGGGCTGGAGTTCCCGTATGTTTACCTGGTGGGCATGGAGGAGGGATTGCTCCCGCACCAGAGCAGCATTGATGAAGATAACGTCGATGAAGAGCGCCGGTTAGCCTACGTGGGCATCACCCGTGCGCAGAAAGAGCTGACCTTTACGCTCTGTAAGGAGCGCCGGCAGTATGGTGAGGTGGTGCGCCCGGAACCGAGCCGTTTCCTGCTCGAGCTACCCCAGGACGATCTGATTTGGGAGCAGGCGCGCAAAGTGATTACTGCTGAAGAGCGAATGCATAAAGGACAGGCTAACGTGGCGAACATTCGCGCCATGCTGGCAAAAGCTAAAGAGAAAGGATAGCGATAAGCAGGCCGGGTAAGGCGAAGCCGCCGCCCGGCAATGTTCAGCGTATTACTTCACCTCAAGCATCCAGTGCACATAGCTTTGCCACTGGCATTCCTGTTCGATCAGCTCAGCCCCAAGCGGGTGATTATCCAGCCAGTTTTCCGGCAGCGCCAGGGACAGTTTTTCATCATCGGCCACCAGATTGATGGCGGGCAGCAAATCGTCACGCCGCCGGCTGGCAAAGAGTATCGCCAGTCGCAGCAGGCGACAAAGATGTTCGGCAACCCGCGGCGGGACGGCGTTCTGCTGATGAAGCGATGAGAGGTCGATGGCGTTAGTCTGGTTAAGCAGCAGCGTCGCAATCAGCTTCTTCTGCGCTGGGGTAAAGCCGGGCAGGTCGAGATTATTGACCAGATAGGCCGCGTGCTGCGGCGCGCGCTTAAAATCCACGCTCAGGCCAATCTCATGCAACGCACAGGCGCTGAGGAGCAAATCGCGGCTCAGCGGATCCAGTTCCCAGCAGCCGTCCAGCTGGCTGAGCAGGTGGCTGGCGAGACCCGCGACGCGCTGGGCCTGTTCGGTGTCGATCATAAAACGACGCTGAATATTACGCAGAGTGCGGCTGCGGATGTCCTGTTCAACGGAGAGATGCAGCATGCCATACACCAGCCCTTCCCGTAATGCGCCGCCCGCGAGGGTCATACACTGAATATTCAGTTCGCTGAAGATAGCGATAAGGATCGCCAGCCCGCTCGGAAACACCAGCGCTCGCTCAAGGGTTAAGCCTTCGATCTCCAGCTCTTCCAGACGTCCGCACTGGATGGCGCGCTGTTTAAGCTGCTGGAGTTTGGTCAGGGTGATCCGCTCATCCATCCCCTGCGCCATCATAATTTCCTGCAGAGCCTGAACGGTGCCGGAGGCGCCAACGCACACTTTCCATCCGTGATAGCGCAGCACATCGGCGATGGGCAGTAGCACCTCACGCGCGGCCGCCTCGGCAAGATCGAAATTCTCTTTCGTCAGGCTGCGGTCGGCGAAATAGCGTTCAAGCCAGGTCACACAGCCCATCGACAGGCTAAATAGCGAGGTCGTTTGCGCGCCGGTGCCGGTCACCAGTTCGGTGCTGGCGCCGCCGATATCGACCACCAGACGCTGATCGGCGCCGCCGGTGGTGTGGGCGACACCCTGATAAATCAGGCGCGCTTCTTCTTCACCGCTAATGACCTGTACCGGACTGCCGAGGATCTCCTGCGCTTTCGCCAGAAATTCGCCGGCATTGACGGCAAGACGCAGCGTGGCGGTAGCCACGACGCGGATTTGCGCCGGCGGAATATCCTGCAGGCGTTCGGCAAACAGGCGTAAGCACTGCCAGCCGCGCTCCATCGCTTCTGCGGAGAGCGTGTTGTCGCTATTAAGGCCGGCGGCCAGACGAACTTTGCGCTTAATGCGGCTCAGCGTCTGGATACTGCCAGCCACCTCGCGCACCACCAACATATGGAAACTGTTGGAGCCCAAATCAATGGCGGCATACAGCGAGGTGGAGCTCATGCTCTTCATCGTTCAGAAGGCTCCCTTGTCGACGGGGCGCTTGTGCCCAATCCGTGTAACTGAGCGGGTTGCCGGGGAAACGCGCCCTGGCAGATTCTGAATGATTGAGCGTATAGCATAGAGTTATTAACCTGAACGACGACGATTGCGCGGTGGACCGCTGCGGCGCGGGCCGTTGCCTGGACGCGCACGGGTCAGTCGCAGCGGCTTAGGCAGGTCGGTCATCAGCGCGTCCGGGTTGTACTTGCTGACCGGAATTGAGTGACCAATATAGGTTTCGATAGCCGGCAGGTTCAGCGCATACTCTTCGCAGGCGAGGCTGATGGAGTGACCGCTGGCGCCAGCGCGACCGGTACGGCCAATGCGGTGAACGTAATCTTCGCAGTCGTCCGGCAGATCGTAGTTAAAGACGTGGGTCACGGCCGGAATGTGCAAGCCACGAGCGGCAACGTCAGTCGCGACCAGAATATCAAGGTCGCCGCGGGTAAATTCTTCGAGAATCCGCAGACGTTTTTTCTGCGCCACGTCGCCGGTCAGCAGACCTACGCGATGGCCGTCGGCGGCGAGATGGCCCCAGATATCTTCACAACGATGCTTGGTATTGGCGAAGACGATGGCGCGATCGGGCCACTCTTCTTCCAGCAGCGTCTGCAGCAGGCGCATTTTTTCTTCGTTGGACGGGTAGAAGAGCTCTTCTTTAATACGGTGGCCCGTTTTCTGTTCCGGCTCGACTTCAACGTACTCGGCGTTGTTCATTTGTTCGAACGCCAGTTCGCGTACGCGATAAGAAAGCGTCGCGGAGAACAGCATGTTCAGACGCTGAGTGGCCGGCGGCATGCGGCGGAACAGCCAGCGGATATCTTTAATAAAGCCGAGATCGTACATGCGATCGGCTTCGTCCAGCACGACGACCTGAATGGCGCCGAGGTTAATGTGGTTTTGCTTCGCGTAATCGATCAGACGACCGGTGGTACCGATCAGAATATCGACGCCGCTTTCCAGCACTTTCAGCTGCTTATCGTAGCCGTCGCCGCCGTAAGCCAGACCCAGCTTCAGACCGGTGGCCTGCGCCAGCGGTTCAGCGTCCGCGTGGATCTGTACCGCCAGTTCGCGCGTCGGCGCCATAATCAGCGCGCGCGGCTGGTTAACCTGGCGATCGGCGATAGCCGGGTGAGAGAGAAGATAATGAAACGTCGACGTCAGGAACGCCATCGTTTTACCGGTACCGGTTTGCGCCTGCCCGGCGACATCGCGGCCTTCCAGCGTCAGCGGAAGGGCGAGGGCCTGAATAGGTGTGCAATTATGAAACTCTTTCTTTTCAAGGGCTTCAATGACTGCCGGGTGCAGGGCGAAGTCGGAAAACTTCTGTTCTGTTAAATGTGTTTTGCTCATAGTGTGGTAGAATATCAGCTAACTATTGCATTAAGAAAGCGTATCCGGTGAAATAACGTCAACCTTTCGTTGGCGGTGTACGAAATTATTCAAGGTACGTCTACGGTAACTGAACGAATCCAGGATAGCTTAGACCACTAAGCGAGCCGGGAGCGATAAATCTGCAATATGCAGTGCGCGTTCAGGTGACCCTGGCGTCAAAGGGTGGGTCCATGAGGGATCGCGCCAGTTGGCAGACCAGAGAATTGAGGTATCCTGAAGAATAGCGTGCATAACGTAGCCGCAGCGCGTCGTTGATGGCTACGACACCAACACACCAGGCTTATTCCTGTGGAGTTAAATATGAGCGATAAAATTATTCACCTGACTGACGACAGTTTTGACACGGACGTACTCAAGGCTGACGGGCTGACCCTCGTCGATTTCTGGGCAGAGTGGTGTGGTCCGTGCAAAATGATCGCCCCGATTCTGGATGAGATCGCTGAAGAGTATCAGGGCAAACTGACCGTAGCTAAGCTGAACATCGACCAGAACCCGGGCACCGCGCCGAAGTACGGCATTCGCGGCATCCCAACCCTGCTGCTGTTCAAAAACGGCGAAGTGGCGGCCACCAAAGTCGGCGCACTGTCCAAGGGTCAGCTGAAAGAGTTCCTCGACGCCAACCTGGCGTAAGCGAATTGCTGTTCCGGCGTCCAGATTCCTATTTTTTGCGGAACTCTGGACGCCCGGCTGGAGTCGTGCTAAGTTAATCCACAGACTTCGTTTTAAACATACCTTGTTTGAATCTTGTTTTACCCGAAGCATCCCGCAAAAAACGCGCGTGAAGCTATTAATTCCGGGCTTTTCACTCATTCCGTCTAGTCGTTTCAGTTCTGCGTTCTTTCCTGTGACCAGGCGACGTACAGACACGAGATGAAGGCCGTTAACAGGCATGGAAGTTCCTGCCATACCATTCACAACATTAAGTTCGAGATTTACCCCGAGTTTAAGAACCCACACCACTATGAATCTTACCGAATTAAAGAATACGCCGGTTTCTGAGCTGATTACTCTCGGCGAAAATATGGGGCTGGAAAACCTGGCTCGTATGCGTAAGCAGGATATTATTTTTGCCATCCTCAAGCAGCATTCGAAGAGTGGCGAAGATATCTTTGGCGACGGCGTACTGGAGATACTGCAGGATGGATTTGGATTCCTCCGCTCCGCAGACAGCTCCTACCTCGCCGGCCCTGACGACATCTACGTATCCCCCAGCCAAATCCGCCGTTTCAACCTCCGCACTGGTGACACCATTTCCGGTAAGATTCGTCCTCCGAAAGAGGGTGAGCGTTACTTTGCGCTGCTGAAAGTTAACGAAGTTAACTACGACAAGCCGGAAAACGCCCGTAACAAGATCCTGTTCGAGAACTTAACGCCGCTGCACGCGAATTCTCGTCTGCGTATGGAGCGTGGTAACGGTTCTACCGAAGACTTAACCGCTCGCGTACTGGATCTGGCTTCCCCGATTGGCCGCGGCCAGCGTGGTCTGATCGTCGCGCCGCCGAAAGCCGGTAAAACCATGCTGCTGCAGAACATCGCGCAGAGCATCGCTTACAACCATCCGGACTGCGTGCTGATGGTGCTGCTGATCGACGAACGTCCGGAAGAAGTGACCGAGATGCAGCGTCTGGTGAAAGGTGAAGTGGTTGCTTCCACCTTCGACGAACCGGCATCCCGTCACGTTCAGGTTGCTGAGATGGTTATCGAGAAAGCGAAACGTCTGGTTGAACACAAGAAAGACGTTATCATCCTGCTTGACTCCATTACCCGTCTGGCGCGCGCCTACAACACCGTGGTCCCGGCTTCCGGTAAAGTGCTGACCGGTGGTGTGGACGCCAACGCCCTGCACCGTCCGAAGCGTTTCTTCGGTGCGGCGCGTAACGTCGAAGAGGGCGGCAGCCTGACCATCATCGCCACGGCGCTGATCGACACCGGTTCCAAAATGGATGAAGTTATCTACGAAGAGTTTAAAGGCACCGGTAACATGGAGCTGCACCTCTCTCGTAAGATTGCCGAAAAACGCGTCTTCCCGGCTATCGATTACAACCGTTCCGGTACGCGAAAAGAAGAGCTGCTCACCACTCAGGAAGAGCTGCAGAAAATGTGGATCCTGCGCAAAATTATCCATCCGATGGGTGAGATCGACGCGATGGAGTTCCTCATTAATAAACTGGCAATGACTAAGACGAATGATGACTTCTTCGATATGATGAAGCGCTCGTAAGGTAAAAAAAGCCAAAAACGCCACGCCTTTGCGTGGCGTTTTCATTTTGGGATTTGTATGATCCAGAGACAGAGAAAGCGGGACGAAAGTTGTCGTATAATGGCGCCGGACAGCAGGCGGAGACAGCTTTAACAGACTAAAATCTATACAATAAATTTGTAATGTTCTGCTTTTCCCCTTCTGGAGTTGGGGCATCATCGCTATACTTCCCGGATTAACTATGCTGAGAGCACATGCGTTGTGAATTTACTCACTGCTATTACTGAATTAATCAGTATTTTCTTATTCACGACCCTCTTTATTTTTGTCGCGCGGAAAGTGGCAAAAAAGATTGGGTTAGTGGATAAACCAAACTATCGCAAACGGCATCAGGGGTTGATTCCGTTGGTCGGTGGTATCTCAGTTTATGCAGGCATCTGTTTCACCTTCGCCATCGCCGATTACTATATTCCTCACGCCTCGCTGTATCTGGCCTGTGCGGGGGTATTGGTGCTGGTTGGCGCGCTGGACGATCGCTTCGACATCAGCGTGAAAATTCGCGCGGTCATTCAGGCCGCGATCGCCGTGATTATGATGATGGCAGGGAATCTGCATCTGAGTAGTCTGGGCTTTATTTTTGGCTCGTGGGAGCTGGTGCTGGGGCCTTTCGGCTTCTTCCTCACTCTGTTTGCCGTCTGGGCCGCCATCAACGCGTTTAATATGGTCGATGGGATTGACGGCCTGCTCGGCGGCCTGTCATCCGTCTCCTTTGCGGCGACCGGGATCATCCTCTGGTTTGACGGTCAGTACAGCCTGGCGATGTGGTGTTTTGCGATGATCGCCGCCATTCTGCCCTATATTCTTCTTAATCTTGGCGCCCTCGGCCGCCGCTATAAAGTTTTTATGGGTGACGCCGGCAGCACCATGATTGGCTTCACCATCATCTGGATCCTGCTGGAAACCACACAAGGTAAAACGCATCCCATCAGCCCGGTCACCGCGCTGTGGATTATCGCTATCCCGTTGATGGATATGGTGGCGATTATGTATCGCCGCCTGCGTAAAGGCATGAGTCCTTTCTCACCGGACCGGCAGCATATTCATCATTTGATCATGCGCGCCGGGTTTACTTCCCGCCAGGCGTTCGTCCTGATCACCCTGGCCGCTGCCCTGCTGGCGCTGGTTGGCGTCGCGGCGGAATATACCCGCATTGTGCCGGAATGGGTGATGTTAATTCTCTTTTTGGTGGCCTTCTTCCTTTATGGCTACTGTATTAAGCGCGCCTGGAAAGTGGCGCGTCTGGTTAAGCGCATCAGACGCAGAATTCGGCGACACAGCGGCAATAATCCGAAACTAACCAAGTAAAGCTGGGGATGTGATGACTCAACCATTACCGGGAGCACAATCAGTGAACGTTGAGAACGAGCTGGATATTCGCGGGCTGTTTCGCGCTTTATGGGCAGGAAAAGGCTGGATAGTCGGCGGTGCTGTACTCTTCGCCGCTATCGTGTTGGTGTACACCTTCTTTGCTCGCCAGGAGTGGAGCGCCACGGCGATCACCGATCGGCCTACTGTCAACATGTTGGGGGGGTACTATTCCCAGCAGCAGTTCTTACGCAATCTGGATATCAAAGCCGACCTGGCCTCGGTGGATCAGCCTTCCGCCATGGATGAAGCGTATAAAGAGTTCATCATGCAGTTGGCCTCCTGGGATACCCGGCGTGATTTCTGGCTGCAAACGGACTACTACAAGCAGCGACAGTCGGGTAATGCTCGCGCCGATGCGGCGATGCTGGATGATTTAATTAACAATATCCAGTTTATGCCAGGCGATGCGGCCAAGAGCGTCAACGACAGCGTCAAACTGACCGCCGAGACCGGGCAGGATGCTAATAATTTGCTGCGCCAGTATGTGGCTTTCGCCAGCCAGCGGGCGGCCGGCCATCTTAACGACGAGCTCAAAGGCGCCTGGGCGGCGCGGACGGTACAAATGAAGGCGCAGGTGAAGCGCCAGGAAGAGGTGGCCGAGGCTATTTTCAACCGCCGGACCCACAGCGTGGAGCAAGCGCTGAAGGTCGCTCAGCAGCATAATATCTCGCGCAGCGAAACGGATGTTCCTGCCGATCAGTTGCCGGATTCAGAGCTATTTTTATTGGGCAGGCCGATGCTGCAGGCCAGACTGGAAAACCTGCAGGCCGTCGGACCGGAATATGACCTCGATTACGACCAGAATCGCGCCATGCTGAGCACGTTGAACGTCGGTCCAACGTTGGATCCGCGTTTTCAGACTTACCGGTATTTGCGAACGCCGGAAGAACCTGTAAAACGCGATAGCCCGCGCCGTGTATTTCTGATGGTGATGTGGGGGATTGTGGGTGCGCTCATCGGCGCAGGCGTGGCGTTATCGCGTCGTCGTGTCCTGTGATTGCGGCCTGTGGTGAAGGGCAAATGACCTTCATCGCCTAATCGAAGAGAATCGATGTGAAAGTACTAACTGTATTTGGCACGAGGCCGGAAGCCATCAAGATGGCTCCTCTGGTCCATGCGCTGGCAAAGGATCCTCATTTTGAGGCGAAAGTATGCGTGACTGCGCAGCATCGGGAGATGCTCGATCAGGTGTTGAAACTATTCTCCATCACCCCGGACTACGATCTCAACATCATGAAGCCGGGGCAGGGGCTCACCGAGATCACCTGCCGTATTCTTGAGGGGCTGCAGCCGGTTCTGGAGTCGTTTAAACCCGACGTGGTGCTGGTGCATGGCGATACCACCACCACGATGGCGGCGAGCCTGGCGGCGTTTTACCAGCGCATACCGGTGGGCCATGTAGAGGCGGGTCTGCGGACCGGCGATTTAAGTTCGCCGTGGCCGGAAGAGGGCAACCGTACGCTGACCGGGCATCTGGCGACGTACCATTTCGCCCCTACGGAAACCTCGCGGCAGAATCTGCTGCGGGAAAACATTGCCGACAGTCGCATCACGGTGACCGGGAATACGGTCATCGATGCCCTATTCTGGGTGCGCGATCGCGTTCTGGGCGATGAAGCGCTACGGGAGACCCTGCTGCAGCGCTATCCTTTCATTAGCCACGGTAAAAAAATGATTCTGGTTACCGGCCATCGGCGGGAAAGCTTTGGGCTCGGCTTTGAGCAGATCTGCCAGGCGCTGGCGGAGATAGCCCATACCCACCCTGAGGTGCAGATTGTCTATCCGGTTCACCTGAATCCTAACGTCAGCGAACCGGTGAACCGTATTCTCGGCCATATCGACAACGTGATGTTGATTGAACCGCAGGACTACCTGCCGTTCGTCTGGTTGATGGATCGGGCCTGGCTCATCCTGACCGATTCCGGTGGTATTCAGGAAGAGGCGCCTTCCCTGGGGAAACCGGTGCTGGTCATGCGCGATATGACCGAACGTCCGGAAGCGGTGGCCGCCGGTACCGTCTGTCTGGTGGGCACCGACAGCCAGCGCATCGTGGCGGAAGTCACGCGACTGCTGGAGGATGATGCCGCATACCAGGCGATGAGCCGCGCGCATAATCCTTATGGCGATGGCGAAGCATGTCGTCGAATTTTGTCTGCACTTAAAAATAATCAGGTAACGCTATGAGTTTTTCTACCATTTCAGTGATTGGCCTTGGCTATATCGGGCTGCCAACCGCTGCCGCGTTCGCCTCCCGGCAGAAGCGGGTGGTCGGCGTTGATGTCAATCAACATGCCGTGGAGACCATTAACCGTGGAGAGATTCATATCGTGGAGCCGGATCTGGCGAGCGTGGTGAAGACCGCGGTCGAGCAGGGATATTTAAGCGCCACCACCACCCCGGTGGCAGCGGATGCCTACCTGATTGCCGTGCCGACGCCGTTTAAAGATCGCCACGAGCCGGATATGGTGTTTGTCGAGTCGGCGGCTAAATCCATTGCGCCGACGTTAAAGAAAGGCTCGCTGGTGATCCTCGAGTCCACCTCGCCGGTCGGGTCGACCGAACAGATGGCTGAGTGGCTGGCGGAGATGCGCCCGGACCTCAGCTTTCCCCAGCAGGTGGGTGAAGCGGCGGACGTGAATATCGCCTACTGCCCGGAGCGGGTATTGCCCGGCCAGGTGATGGTCGAGCTGATTAAAAACGACCGCGTTATCGGCGGCATGTCGCCGGTCTGCTCCGCTCGCGCCAGCGAGCTGTATAAAATCTTCCTCGAAGGCGAATGTGTGGTGACCAACTCGCGTACCGCCGAGATGTGCAAGCTGACGGAAAACAGCTTCCGCGACGTCAACATCGCTTTTGCCAACGAGCTGTCGCTGATTTGCGCCGATCAGGCCATTAACGTCTGGGAACTGATCCGCCTGGCGAACCGCCATCCGCGAGTGAATATCCTGCAGCCGGGACCGGGCGTCGGCGGCCACTGTATCGCCGTCGACCCGTGGTTTATCGTGGCGCAAAACCCGCAGCAGGCGCGTCTGATCCGCACGGCCCGTGAGGTCAACGACCACAAGCCGGAATGGGTTATCGAACAGGTGAAGGCGCAGGTAGCTGACTGCCTGAATGCCACCAACAAACGGGCCAGCGAGCTGACCATTGCCTGTTTTGGCCTCGCCTTTAAGCCGAATATTGACGACCTGCGCGAAAGCCCGGCAATGGAAATTGCCGCGCAGATTGCCCGCTGGCACAGCGGCACGACGCAGGTAGTTGAGCCCAACATTCACGCGCTGCCGAAGAAACTCGACGGTCTTTGTACGCTGGCGACCCTCGATGCGGCGCTGGCCAGCGCCGACGTGCTGGTGATGCTGGTCGATCACAATGAATTTAAAGCCGTTAGCGGCGACAGCGTCACCCAGGCGTATATCATCGACACCAAAGGAGTGTGGCGGTGAGAACCATTCTGGTCACCGGCGGCGCGGGCTTCATTGGTTCGGCGGTAGTGCGGGAGATTATCCAGCACACCGCCGATCGCGTGGTGGTGATGGATAAACTGACCTACGCCGGCAATTTAATGTCGCTGGCGCCGGTGGCGCAGGATGCGCGTTTCGCCTTTGAACAGGTGGATATCTGCGACCGCGGCGAGCTGGACCGTATTTTCGTGCAGTATCAACCGGATACAGTGATGCACCTGGCGGCGGAAAGCCATGTCGATCGGTCGATTGACGGCCCGGCGGCATTTATTGAAACCAATATCGTGGGCACCTATACGCTGCTGGAGGCGGCCCGTAGCTGGTGGAATACGCTGGCTACGGCGCAAAAATCGGCGTTTCGCTTCCATCACATCTCCACCGATGAAGTGTATGGCGATCTGCACGGCAGCGATGATTTCTTTACCGAGACCACGCCCTATGCGCCAAGCAGCCCCTATTCGGCCTCGAAAGCCAGCAGCGACCACCTGGTGCGTGCCTGGCTGCGGACCTATGGCCTGCCGACGCTTATCACCAACTGCTCGAATAACTACGGCCCATATCACTTCCCCGAGAAGCTGATCCCGCTGACCATCCTCAACGCGCTGGCAGGCAAGCCGCTGCCAGTGTATGGCAATGGACAGCAGGTCCGCGACTGGCTGTACGTGGAAGATCACGCCAGAGCGCTGTATCTGGTGGCGACCCGCGGCGAACCGGGCGAGACTTACAATATCGGCGGTCATAACGAGCGTAAAAACATCGAGGTGGTGGAAACCATTTGCGAATTGCTCGAAGCGCTGGCGCCGCATAAGCCGCAGGGCGTGGCGCACTATCGCGACCTGATCGCCTTTGTTGCCGATCGCCCGGGCCACGATCTGCGCTATGCCATTGATGCCTCGAAGATCGCCCGTGAGCTGGGCTGGACGCCGGCTGAGACCTTCACTTCCGGTATGCGTAAGACCGTGGCGTGGTATCTGGCGAACGAGACATGGTGGCGCCAGGTTCAGGACGGAAGCTATCAGGGCGAGCGTCTTGGACTGCAAGGCTAATCATCTCTGGGGGGAATGATGAAAGGTATTATTCTGGCGGGGGGTTCCGGAACGCGACTGCATCCCATCACCCGCGGCGTGTCGAAGCAGCTGTTGCCGATCTACGATAAGCCGATGATCTACTACCCGCTGTCGGTATTAATGCTGGCCGGGATCCGTGAGATCCTGATCATCACCACGCCGGACGATCTGCGCGATTTTCAGCGCCTGCTCGGCGATGGCTCAGAGTTTGGCATTGCGCTGCACTATGCCGTACAGCCGACGCCGGATGGTTTAGCCCAGGCGTTTATCATCGGCGAAGCCTTTCTTAACGGCGAACCGGCGTGCCTGGTGTTAGGCGACAACATCTTCTTCGGCCAGAGCTTCAGCCCCAAGCTGCGCAGCGTGGCTGCCCGCACGGAAGGGGCGACGATTTTTGGCTATCAGGTGATGGATCCTGAGCGCTTTGGCGTGGTGGAGTTTGATGACAACTTTCGCGCGCTGTCGCTGGAAGAGAAGCCGAAGCAGCCGAAGTCGAACTGGGCGGTCACCGGTCTCTATTTCTACGATGGCAAGGTGGCGGAGTACGCCAAACGGGTCAAGCCATCCGAGCGCGGCGAACTGGAAATCACCTCCATCAACCAGATGTACCTTGAAGATGGCGCACTGACCGTCGAACTGCTTGGACGCGGCTTTGCGTGGCTGGATACCGGCACCCACGATAGCCTGATCGAGGCCAGCATGTTCGTGCAGACCGTCGAGAAGCGTCAGGGCTTCAAAATCGCCTGTCTGGAAGAGATCGGCTGGCGCAACGGCTGGCTGGACGACGACGGCGTCAAACACGCGGCGAAGCGGTTGGAAAAAACCGGCTACGGCCAATATCTGCTGGATCTGCTCCGTGCCCGTCCGCGCCAGTATTGATCCCCTGGAGTGGGAGAACCGCTTCTTTGCCGTTAACAGCGCCGTCGTTCACTTTGACGAGCATGCGCCGCGGCTGACGCCTGAGGCGCTGGCGGGGTGGTCGCGAGTGCAGGCGAAGGTAGCCGCCAGCGACACCGTCCGGCTCGACGCGCTGCAGCAGCTGGGTTTTCAGCTGGTGGAAGGCGAGGTCGATCTGGCGCTACCGGTGGGCAACCCTGCGGATGCAGGCGCCGACGTCGCCGTGGAGGCGGATATTGCGCCACTGCGCGAGCAGGCGGCGCAGGCCTTTGCGATGAGCCGCTTTCGCGCGCCCTGGTATGCTGCCGACGCCAGCGGCCGCTTCTATGCCCAGTGGATTGAAAATGCGGTGCGCGGCACCTTCGATCATCAGTGCCTGATTTACCGCCATCCAGAGGGCGATATTCGCGCCTTTGTCTCCCTGCGCCAGCTCAATGCCACCGAGGCGCGTATCGGCCTGCTGGCCGGACGCGGCGCCGGGGCGCAGCTGATGCAGGCGGCGCGGTACTGGGCCGCTTCGCGCGGACTTTCTACACTGCGGGTGGCGACCCAGATGGGCAACACCGCCGCGCTTAAACGTTATATTCTCAGCGGTGCTAATGTGGAAAGCACCGCCTACTGGCTATACAGGTGACCCCATGATCCCATTTAATGCGCCGCCGGTGGTTGGAACCGAGCTTGATTACATGCAGTCTGCGATGAACAGCGGCAAGCTGTGCGGCGACGGCGGCTTTACGCGCCGCTGCCAGCAGTGGATGGAGCAGCGTTTTGGCACGGCAAAAGCCCTGCTAACCCCTTCCTGCACGGCTTCGCTGGAGATGGCCGCGCTGCTGCTGGATATCCAGTCGGGCGACGAAGTGATTATGCCCAGCTATACCTTTGTCTCCACCGCCAATGCCTTTGTGCTGCGCGGGGCGAAAATCGTCTTTGTCGATATCCGTCGCGATACGATGAATATCGATGAAACGTTAATCGAAGCCGCTATCACCGATAAAACCCGGGCGATCGTCCCGGTGCACTATGCTGGCGTAGCCTGCGAGATGGATACCATCATGGCCATCGCCGACAAGTACAACCTGTTCGTGGTGGAAGACGCCGCGCAGGGGGTGATGTCCACCTACAAGGGGCGCGCGCTGGGCACCATCGGCCATATCGGCTGCTTCAGCTTCCATGAAACTAAAAACTACACCGCCGGCGGTGAGGGCGGGGCGACGCTGATCAACGATCGCACGCTGGTGGAACGTGCGGAGATCATTCGCGAAAAAGGCACCAACCGCAGCCAGTTCTTTCGTGGCCTGGTGGATAAATATACCTGGCGGGACATTGGCTCCAGCTATCTGATGTCCGACCTGCAGGCCGCCTATCTGTGGGCGCAGCTGGAAGCGGCGGAGCGCATCAACCAGCAGCGTCTGGCGCTGTGGCAGAATTACTATGACGCGCTGTTGCCGCTGGCCCGCGCGGGACGTATCGAACTGCCGACGGTCCCGGCTGACTGCGGGCAAAACGCGCACATGTTCTACATTAAGCTGCGCGATATCGAGGATCGCAGCAGGCTTATCGCCTGGCTGAAAGAGGCGGAGATCCTCGCGGTATTCCATTACATTCCCCTGCACAGCTGTCCGGCAGGCGAACACTTCGGCGAATTCCACGGTGAAGACCGCTATACCACCCAGGAGAGCGAGCGCCTGGTGCGCCTGCCGCTGTTTTACAATCTGTCTGTGGTGAACCAGCGGACGGTGATTAACTCGCTGCTGAGCTACTTCTCCTGATATGTCGTTAGCAAAAGCCTCATTGTGGACGGCGGCCTCGACGCTGGTCAAAATCGGCGCCGGGCTGTTGGTCGTCAAGCTGCTGGCCGTCTCGTTTGGGCCCGCGGGCGTTGGCCAGGCCGGTAACTTCCGGCAACTGGTCACCGTGCTCGGCGTGCTGGCCGGGGCCGGGATATTTAACGGCGTCACGAAGCTGGTGGCTCAGCATCACGACGATCCCCCGCGCCTGAAGCAGGTGGTGGGCACCTCGTCGGCGATGGTGCTTGGCTTTTCCACGCTGCTGGCGCTGGTGTTTTTACTGGCGGCGGCGCCGATAAGCCAGGGGCTGTTCAGTCATACTCATTATCAAAATCTGGTACGGCTGGTGGCGCTGGTGCAGATGGGGATCGCCTGGGCGAACTTCTTGCTGGCGCTGATGAAAGGCTTTCGCGATGCGGCGGGAAACGCCTTCTCGCTGATTGCCGGCAGCCTGATTGGCGTGGCGGCCTATTATGCCTGTTACTACTTCGGTGGTTACCAGGGGGCGCTGCTGGGGCTGGCGTTAGTGCCGGCGCTGGTGGTGATCCCGGCGGGCATCATGCTCTGGCGGCGGGGTAATATTCCGCTGAGCGCCCTGCGTCCGCGCTGGGATAACGGTCTGGCGGGACAGCTATCGAAATTTACCCTGATGGCGCTGATAACCTCAGTGACCCTGCCGGTGGCTTATGTGATGATGCGTAATCTGCTGGCGGCGCATTATGGCTGGGAGGCGGTCGGTATCTGGCAGGGGGTGAGCAGTATCTCCGATGCCTATCTGCAGTTTATTACCGCCTCGTTCAGCGTCTATCTCCTGCCGACGCTGTCGCGGCTGAGCGCCAAAACGGATATCACCCGCGAGATAGTCAAGTCGCTGAAATTCGTCCTGCCGGCAGTGGCGGCGGCGAGCCTGACGGTCTGGCTGCTGCGCGATTTTGCCATCTGGCTGCTGTTTTCCGATCGCTTTACCGCGATGCGTGACCTGTTCGCCTGGCAGCTGGTGGGCGACGTTTTAAAAGTAGGCGCCTACGTCTATGGCTATCTGGTGATCGCTAAAGCGTCGCTGCGTTTTTATATTCTGACGGAAATCAGCCAGTTCACGCTGCTGACCGCATTCTCACACTGGCTTATACCGGCGCACGGCGCGGTTGGCGCGGCGCAGGCGTATATGGCCACTTATATTGTTTATTTCGCCCTTTGTAGTGGCGTGTTTTTACTCTGGCGTAAACGGGCATGACAGCACTGATACATGTACTGGGATCGGATATCCCGCATCATAACCAGACCGTACTGCGGTTCTTTAACGACGAACTGGCCGCCGATCCGCAGGCCAGGAGATTTATGGTCGTCGGTGATGAGGCCAGCGTGCGTGATGGGTATCCGGCGCTGGACATCACCTGCTATCCGGGGAAGAAGTCGCTGGCGCAGGCGGTGATTGCGCAAGCCAAAGCCAACCGTCAGCAGCGCTTTTTCTTCCACGGCCAGTTCAATACCGGCCTGTGGCTGGCGCTGTTGAGCGGCGGTATCCGCCCATCGCAGTTTAACTGGCATATCTGGGGGGCGGATCTGTATGAAAACGCGACCAGCCTGAAGTTCCGCCTGTTCTATCCGCTGCGCCGCCTGGCGCAGGGGCGGGTGGGGCGCGTTTTCGCCACCCGCGGCGATCTTAGCTGGTTCGCTAACCGCCATCCGCGCGTTCCGGGCGAACTACTCTACTTCCCGACCCGTATGGATCCGGCGCTGAATACCCTGGCCGAAAACGCGCCGCGCGGCGACACGCTGACCATTCTGGTGGGCAACTCCGGGGATCGCAGCAATGAACATATTGCCGCGCTGAAGGCTATCCATCAGCAGTTTGGCGATATGGTAAACGTCATCGTGCCGATGGGCTATCCGGCGAATAACGAGGCCTATATCAATGAGGTTCGTGAGGCGGGGGCGGCGCTGTTTAGTCGCGAGCATCTGCAGATCCTCAGCGAGAAGCTTGAGTTTCATGATTATCTGGCGCTGCTGCGCCGCTGCGATCTGGGCTATTTCCTGTTTGCGCGTCAGCAGGGGATCGGCACCTTGTGCCTGTTGATTCAGGCGGGCATTCCCTGCGTGCTCAACCGCGAAAACCCGTTCTGGCAGGATATGACCGAGCAGCATGTGCCGGTGCTGTTCACCAGCGATGCGCTGGACGTCAGCGTGGTTCGCGAAGCGCAGCGCCAGCTGGCGAGCGTGGATAAGTCGGGTATCGCTTTCTTCCGGCCGAACTATCTGACGGGCTGGCAGCGAGCGCTACGGTTAGCGGCGGAGGGGCAGGCATGACGTTAATGCAATTTAGCGGGCTGCTGGTGGTCTGGCTGCTGTCGACGCTGTTTATCGCCACCGCCACCTGGTTTGAGTTCCGTCGGGTACGCTTCAACTTCAACGTCTTTTTCTCGTTGCTGTTTCTGCTGACCTTTTTCTTCGGTTTCCCGCTGACCAGTATTCTGGTGTTCCGCTTTGACGTCAGCGTGGCGCCGCCGGAGATTTTGCTGCAGACGCTGCTGATTGCGGTGTGCTTCTACGCGATTTACTACGTGACCTATAAAACGCGGCTGCGTCCGGCATCGCGTGAGGTTACGCGTCGGCCGCTGTTTACCATGAACCGGGTGGAAACCCATCTGGCGTGGGGCATACTGATGGGGCTGGCGCTGCTGTGCGTCGGCATCTTCTTCGCCCACAACGGTTTCCTGCTGTTTAAGCTCAACTCTTACAGCCAGATTTTCTCTGCTGAAGTCTCCGGCGTGGCGTTGAAACGCTTCTTCTACTTCTTTATTCCGGCGATGCTGGTGGTCTATTTCCTGCGCCAGGATTATAAGGCGTGGATTTTCTTCCTCGTCAGCACCGTGGCCTTTGGTCTGCTGACCTACGCTATCGTCGGCGGGACTCGCGCCAATATCATCATCGCCTTTGCCATCTTCCTGTTTATCGGCATTATTCGCGGCTGGATCAGCTTGTGGATGCTGGCTGCGGCGGGCGTGCTGGGCATCGTCGGCATGTTCTGGCTGGCGCTGAAGCGCTACGGGATGAACGTCAGCGGCGACGAAGCGTTTTATACCTTCCTCTATCTCACACGCGATACCTTCTCGCCGTGGGAGAACCTGGCGCTGCTGCTGCAAAACTATGACAAGATCGATTTCCAGGGGCTGGCGCCGATGATCCGCGACTTCTACGTCTTTATCCCCAGCTGGATGTGGCACGGTCGTCCGACGATGGTGCTCAATACCGCCAACTACTTCACCTGGGAAGTGTTAAACAACCATTCGGGGCTGGCGATTTCGCCGACGCTGATTGGCTCGCTGGTGGTGATGGGCGGCGTCTGGTTTGTGCCGCTGGGCGCTGTGGCGGTCGGGTTGATTATTAAATGGTTCGACTGGCTGTATGAGCTCGGCAACCGGGAGAGCAATCGCTATAAAGCGGCAATCCTGCATAGTTTCTGTTTCGGCGCTATCTTCAACATGATAGTGCTGGCGCGCGAGGGGCTGGATTCGTTCGGCTCCCGCGTGGTGTTTTTCCTCGTGATCTTTGGTATCTGCTTGCTGGCGGCGAAACTGCTGTACTGGTTCCTGGATAGCGTGGGACTGATTCATAAGCGCGTAAAACCGCTTTCGCAACCGCAAGTCTGAGAAGGATGGACATGACTGGGACCATTTCCGCGCCGTTGTACCTGTTAAGAGGGCTGCAGCTCATAGGCTGGCGCGATATGCAGCACGCTCTGGATTATTTGTATGCCGACGGCGTTCTCCGGGAGGGGACGCTGGTGGCGATTAATGCCGAGAAAATGCTGGCCGTAGAGGATAACCCCGAGGTGCGGGCGCTGATTGAGGCGGCGGAGTTTAAATATGCGGATGGCATCAGCGTGGTACGTTCGCTGCGTAAAAAATATCCGCAGGCCCAGGTGTCTCGCGTGGCGGGAGCCGATCTCTGGGAAGCGTTAATGCAGCGCGCCGGCGCTGAAGGCACTCCGGTGTTTTTAGTCGGCGGTAAACCTGAAGTCCTGGCGCAGACGGCGTCCAGCCTGCGCCAGCGCTGGCAGGTGAATATCGTCGGCAGCCAGGACGGCTATTTTGCGCCTGAGCAACGGCAGGCATTGTTCGAACGCATTCGCGACAGCGGGGCGAAAATCGTCACCGTCGCCATGGGGTCCCCGCGTCAGGAGATCTTTATGCGCGACTGTCGGCGCCTGTACCCGCACGCGCTGTATATGGGCGTCGGCGGCACTTACGATGTTTTCACCGGGCACGTTCATCGGGCGCCGAAGTTCTGGCAGGATCTGGGGCTGGAGTGGTTTTACCGCCTGGTTTCCCAGCCGAGCCGGATTAAAAGGCAGGCCCGGCTGCTACGATATTTACGTTGGCATTACACCAATAAACTCTAATATTCCTCTGCATTCTGGCGAGTTTGTGTCCATTTTCTGTTTAATGTCTTTACTCGCCTGATACTTTATTTGCCATTTCCATAAAATTCATTAACCATTCGCAGGCTTCATACGCGCGGGGGGAGACCTGCGCGTCGGCAAGGCTATGAGTTCAGTTAATAACAATAACCGGGAGTACCCGGAATACGGCAAACACAAGAGGATATATGACTGAGAAAAAAGCGGAGCTCCAGCGTGGACTGGAGGCCCGGCATATTGAACTGATCGCCCTTGGGGGGACGATTGGCGTGGGGTTGTTTATGGGGGCGGCCAGTACCCTGAAGTGGGCTGGGCCTTCCGTGCTGCTGGCGTACATTATCGCTGGCCTGTTCGTCTTTTTCATTATGCGCTCAATGGGCGAAATGCTGTTCCTTGAGCCCGTCACCGGCTCCTTCGCAGTGTATGCGCATCGCTATATGAGCCCCTTCTTCGGCTACCTGACCGCCTGGTCGTACTGGTTTATGTGGATGGCGGTGGGCATCTCTGAGATTACCGCCATCGGCGTCTATGTGCAGTTCTGGTTCCCGGAGATGGCGCAGTGGATCCCGGCGTTAATTGCCGTGGGGCTGGTGGCGCTGGCTAACCTCGCGGCGGTCCGGCTGTACGGTGAAATCGAGTTCTGGTTCGCCATGATTAAAGTGACCACCATTATCGTGATGATCGTCGTGGGCCTGGGCGTCATTTTCTTCGGCTTTGGCAACGGCGGCCACTCCATCGGTTTTGGCAACCTGACCGAACATGGCGGCTTCTTTGCCGGCGGCTGGAAGGGCTTCCTGACGGCGCTGTGTATCGTGGTCGCGTCCTATCAGGGCGTGGAGCTCATCGGCATTACCGCTGGTGAAGCGAAAAATCCGCAGGTCACACTGCGCAGCGCGGTGGGCAAAGTGCTGTGGCGGATCCTGATTTTCTACGTCGGCGCGATTTTCGTTATCGTCACCATCTTCCCATGGGATCAAATCGGCTCCAACGGCAGCCCGTTCGTACTGACGTTTGCCAAAATCGGTATTACCGCCGCGGCGGGGATTATCAACTTTGTGGTGCTGACGGCGGCGCTTTCCGGCTGCAACAGCGGGATGTACAGCTGCGGACGTATGCTGTACGCCCTGGCGAAGAACCGTCAGCTGCCGGCGGCGATCGGTAAGGTATCGCGCAACGGCGTTCCGGCCGTCGGCGTGGCGCTGTCTATTCTGATCCTGCTGGTAGGCTCCTGCCTGAATTACATCATTCCTAATCCGCAACGGGTGTTTGTCTATGTCTATAGCGCCAGCGTCCTGCCGGGGATGGTGCCCTGGTTTGTGATCCTGATTAGTCAGCTGCGTTTCCGTCGCGTACATCGGGCAGCGATAGCCAGCCATCCGTTCCGTTCGCTGCTGTTTCCGTGGGCCAACTATTTCACCATGGCTTTCCTGATCTGCGTGCTGATCGGGATGGGGCTGAATGATGAAACCCGGATGTCGCTCTTTGTCGGCATTATTTTCCTTGCTGCCGTTACCCTGATTTATAAGGTGTTTGGCCTTGGAAGGCAGGGGCAAGTCAATAATACGGCTGAATAAGCGCCAAAACGAACAAAGCATGAGCAAACGATAATTTTCTTTTAAAAGGCACTAGACAGCGGGGGAGGAAGTCCGTATTATCCGACCCCGCAACGGCGCTAAGCGCCCGTAGCTCAGCTGGATAGAGCGCTGCCCTCCGGAGGCAGAGGTCTCAGGTTCGAATCCTGTCGGGCGCACCATTAACCCGGTGCTGGAGCTGCGGTGGTTTTAATACCGCGTAAAAGGTTTGCAGTGGTGGCTATAGCTCAGTTGGTAGAGCCCTGGATTGTGATTCCAGTTGTCGTGGGTTCGAATCCCATTAGCCACCCCATTATTTGATAGAGTTGTGAATTTGCGAAGGTGGCGGAATTGGTAGACGCGCTAGCTTCAGGTGTTAGTGTTCTTACGGACGTGGGGGTTCAAGTCCCCCCCCTCGCACCACGACTTTAACGAATTGAACTAAAAATTCAAAAAGCAGTATTTCGGCGAGTAGCGCAGCTTGGTAGCGCAACTGGTTTGGGACCAGTGGGTCGGAGGTTCGAATCCTCTCTCGCCGACCAATTTTGAACCCCGCTTCGGCGGGGTTTTTTGTTTTCTGTGACTTCCTGCCATGACTTATTCCCCTGATCTTGCTGATAAAAAATCTTCTCTTTGCTTAAGAATACGCGTCAGGAAAACTCTCAATTCATCACTGTGGTAGATGCAATTTCCCTGGATCCTGTGCGATAATAATCGGGTAGATGCTCATTCCATCTCTTATGTTCGCCTTTGTGCCTCATAAACTCCGGAATGATGCAGAGCCGTTCTTACGGTGCTTATCGTCCACTGACAGATGTCGCATTTATGCCTCATCAAACACCATGGACATTACGTTGAGTGAAGCACCCAATTTGTTGTCAAACAGACCTGTTTTAACGCCTGCCCTGATTTCAGCGCAGGCGTTTTTTTCTTTCAGGGGGAGCGTCAACGGGAATGCGGGGGAGAAGGGCTATCGCCCCGCAGGAGGCGATAGCCAGGTGAGGTTATTGCTGAGGGTTATTCTGCAACGTCAGCAGCAGACCATCGCGGCGCATGGTGGCCGCTTCCTCCGGTTGATGGAGGCGATCCAGAGCATCCGCCAGCCAGGCGTAATCAAAGGCATCCGGACGCTGCTTAAGCGCGGCGCGGAAGGCGATGCTGGCCTCCTGCCATTCGCCGTGCCGCATCAGCGACTGGCCCAGGGTGCTCCACAGCAGCGGACGATCGCCAACGGCTTTGATCTGCTGGCGCAGTACTTTCTCCAGCTGTTCCGGGTTATTGGTCTTCAGGCGCGGGATCGGCATCACCAGACGGTCGTCATACTGTTTCTTCAGACCATCAATAATAATTTGCTGCGCGGTATCGTGATCGTCGCTCTCGATGAGGCGCTCGGCCATCGCCACCTGCAGCGGCACCAGCGCCCGCGTTTTACGGCTCTGGTTGCGCCACCATTCGCGCAGCCCCTCGCTGCCGCCGTCGGCCAGCGCTTTGTCCATCAGGCCAACCCATGCCAGCTGTTCCAGCGCGGCGCGGTGCTCTTCATCGCCGACGTTAGCTTTCGCCATCGACGGAATGATATCCAGCAGCGACTGCCAGGCGCCGGTACGGGTATAAGCCTGTTCGGCGAGGCGCAGCACTTCCGGATGACGCGGGGTGATTTCCAGTAGCTTATCGATGCCATGGCGCGCGGCGTGATTTTCATTGCGCGCCAGCTGCAGGCGAACGCGGGTGATTTCCACCGGGATCAGGTCATCGCCCGCCAGGTCGGTGGCGCGCTCCAGATGCTGGTTAGCCCGCGCTTCATCGCCGCGCTGCTGGGCCGCTTCCGCCGCCAGCAGATAGTTCACCACCGGCTGTTCGGCGTGATCGGCGTTTTTCGCCATCAGCTTCTCAACCTGCTGGTAATCACCTTCCGCCAGCTTAAGCAGCGCCTGCTCGGTTTGCTTACGCGCGCGACGGCGTTTACGGCCGACAAACCAGCCGCGCGTATGCGCCCCGGTGCGGAAAATACGGCGCAGCAGCCATTCAATGGCGAACAGCACCACCATGGCGAGGATCAGGATGATCACCAGCCCGGTCACGCTGGTCTCAATATTGTAATTATCAGTCTGGATCAGGACGTAGCCCTGATGCCCGGCGATCATCGGGCCAAGCACGATCCCGGCGATCAACAGTGCGAAGAGTAAAAGAATTTTCAGCATGCGTTACTCTCCTTGCGGCGCAGCGGGGGCGGCCGGTGCTGCAGGTGCAGGCGAGGGCGCGCCGCCTGCGGAAACGGCAGGCTGCGCCATCAGATTACGCACCCGGGTCTGCATCAGTTTTTCCAGCAACGCCTGGCTCTGCAGCGTTTCCGGCACCGTCATGGTAATGCTTTGCTGACTGAGCTTATCCACCTCTTCAAGGAAGGCTTTAGTGGTGGCGTCATCGGTATCGTAATAGGCGCGTACCCAGGTCGAGACGTTATCCAGCGACTGTTTCCAGGTCTCTTCCTGATGGCGCGGCACTGCCTGCGCGGCGACCAGCAGGCGAGAGCGAATATTTTCCCGCAGATAGATATCCTGATTCGGCGCCAGCAGCGGGACCGCCGTTTCATCGCGGCGGCGCACGGTGATAAAACTGTCCATAAAATTCTGCCAGCTTTTCTGCAGATTGACGCGCCATTCGCTGATGGAGCTGGAGAGCTCATCGCTATCAGAATCCATCGGCGAATCGTCATCGTTATTATCCGCCAGCCGCAGGTTATCGATTTGGTTCGCCAGCTGATTAACCTTGAGGATCATGCCGTCGTAGTCGACCTGGTTCACCGCGGAGAGGGTGGCGATATCGTCGGTGATCGCCCGGCGGGCGCCGATCAGGCTTGGGTCATTCATGTCGGCGAGGCTGGCGTCGGCGCTTTTCAGCAGCGCGGCGGCGGTGGTGACATCCTGATCGCTCCACAGCTTACGTCCCGCCAGCTTGACGAGGAAGTCGGCCTGGGCCAGCAGCCAGGTTTTGGCGTCGCTACCGGAAATGACCGCCACTTTTTGCTGGACTTCGTCCAGCTGTTTGGCCAGCGTCTCCTGCTGATGTTTGGCTTCGTTTAGCTGCTCGGCCTGCTGTTTGATAATGCCTTCCAGTTCGCTTTTTTGGCTTTCCTGCGCTTTTTGCAGCGCCGCGACCTGGCTTGATAATTCAGAGGTGGTTTCGTTTTGACGCGAGGCCTGCTGTTTGTTCAGGCCATACAGGCCGATACCGGCGGCTATCGCAATGGCGATAGCGATCGCGCTGAGCGCCAGGCTGGTTTTGTTGCCAGCCTTCTTCTTATCAGTGTTCTCTGGCTGTGGTGTGGTCTCCACGGCCTCCCTGGTCTCTTCAACCACGGCGGATTGATTTTGTTGTTCCGTCATTATGGCTTCCAATGTTGAGAGTTATTGTAATGCGCGTAGCAGCGCATCGTTGTCGGCGCTATCGGCAACCTGAATCTCCTGCCAGCCCAGCTCCCGGGCCTGAAGGGCCAGACGTTCGCTGACAACGACAACGCGGCAGTGCAGGAGCCACCGTTCGCGATACCATTGCGGTATTAACGACCATAGCTGCTGCAGCATCTCGCCGCTGGTGACCACCAGCGTGGTGACCCCGCGAGATTGCCAGCGCATCGCTTCTTCTGCGCCATCGTAATGCTTTGCACTACGTTGATAACATTCACAAAATGTGACCCTGGCGCCGCGCTCGGTCAGCGTCGCGCCTAAGAGTTCCCGCCCACCATTGCCGCGTAAGATCAGCGCATTCTTCCCGGCAATGTTTTGTAATTCAGGTAATTGTAGCAAGACTTCGCTAATTTCCCGATCTAACGGGTAATGGATGTGCTGCCCGCTGACAGTATGCAGGGCCAGCGCCGTCGTGCGGCCAATGGCAAAATAACGCGGGGAAGTGGGCCAGGGCATACCCTGTTGCTGCAGACGGGCATGGGCGAACTCCACCGCATGCTGGGACAGCGCGAACAGCAGATCGTCAGGCCCCAGGCGGGCAAGCGCGTCGCCCAGCGCGGGAAGCTCCCGACCGGGCGTAAATTCTATCAGCGGAAAGCTCCAGGCCACGCGTCCCATGGCCCGCAGACGGCTGACCAGCGCTTCTCCTTGCGGTAGTGGACGAGTGACCAGGATGCTCATCGTGGGGCTTCTCCATCATAAACTGCCGCGAGAATATCGCGGGCGCCGTTATCCAGGAGCTCTTCCGCCAGCGAGATGCCAAGCGCTTCGGCCTGCTCTGCTGGCCCGCGCCGTTCGCCGCGTACCATCTGCGAACCATCCGGGGCGCCAACCAGCGCCCGCAGCCACAGTTCACCGTCTTTCAGTTCCGCATAGCTACCAATCGGCACCTGACAGCCGCCTTCGAGACGCGTGTTCATCGCCCGCTCGGCGCGCACGCGCACTGCCGTTTCCGTATGGTTGAGAGGCGCTAACAGCCCCTGGGTCCATGCATCGTCGAGACGGCATTCGATGCCCACCGCGCCCTGGCCGACCGCCGGCAGAGATTGCTCAGGCGACAGCGGCTGGCGAATTCGCGCCTCGAGCTGCAGGCGCTTCAGGCCGGCGGCGGCGAGGATGATGGCGTCATACTCGCCGTTATCCAGCTTACTCAGTCGGGTACCGACATTACCGCGCAGAGAGCGGATCACCAGATCCGGACGGGTGGCGGCCAGCTGGCACTGACGGCGTAAACTTGACGTGCCAACGACGCTGCCGGCCGGGAGTTCATCAATCGAGGCATAGCGATTGGAGACAAACGCGTCGCGCGGATCGTCGCGCTCGCAGATTGTCACCAGCCCCAGCCCCTCCGGGAATTCCACCGGCACATCTTTCATCGAATGAACGGCGATATCGGCGCGCCCTTCGAGCATGGCAAGCTCTAACTCTTTCACAAATAAGCCCTTGCCACCCACCTTTGCCAGGGGAGTATCAAGGATGACATCCCCGCGAGTGACCATCGGCACCAGCTCGACCTTCAGTCCGGGATGCGCTTGTTCCAGGCGCGCTTTAACATATTGCGCCTGCCATAGCGCAAGCGGGCTTTGCCGTGTGGCAATTTTCAAAACTTTGTCTAACATGCTTGTTACCGTCATTGTCGACCACTAACCATCCTAACATTGTTGTCTTACGGATGTTAGTTTTCACGGTTTATGTGGGAGATAGCTCCGGCCCACTCTTTTTTAACCTTTCATGCGCGTGGCGGTTGCCGGAGGCGTAGTGAGGAATTTACAGGTAATAAACGGTGCTACACTTGTATGTAGCGCATCTTTCTTTACGGTCAATGAGCAAGGTGTTAAATTGATCACGTTTTAAACCATTTGTCTGTCCGCTGCTCTTCACAACCACACCGACGACGAATGGTGACGGTTTTTGTTGAAATACTGAAATCCTCCGTACTATTGTACCTCGGGTTTTTGAACATCAGGCGATATGTCTTGTACCTCTATATTGAGACACTGAAACAGAGACTGGATGCCATCAACCAATTGCGCGTGGATCGCGCGCTTGCTGCCATGGGACCCGCTTTCCAGCAGGTTTACAGTCTACTGCCAACGTTATTACATTATCATCACCCGCTGATGCCGGGTTACCTTGACGGTAACGTTCCCCGTGGCATTTGCCTCTACACGCCTGATGAAACCCAACGCCACTATCTTGAAGAACTGGAACTGCATCGCGGTATGCAGACTCAGGAGCCGCCGAAAGGCGAGCTGCCGATCACCGGCGTCTACTCGATGGGCAGTACTTCCTCCGTCGGCCAGAGCTGCTCTTCCGATCTTGATATCTGGGTATGTCACCAGGCCTGGCTGGATAGCGAAGAGCGTCAGCTGCTGCAGCGAAAATGCAGCCTGCTTGAGAGCTGGGCTGCCTCGCTCGGCGTGGAAGTCAGCTTCTTCCTGATCGACGAAAACCGTTTCCGTCATAACGAAAGCGGTAGCCTCGGCGGCGAAGACTGCGGTTCGACCCAGCATATCCTGTTGCTTGATGAGTTCTACCGCACCGCGGTGCGCCTCGCCGGCAAGCGTATTCTGTGGAATATGGTGCCGTGCGATGAAGAAGAGCATTACGATGATTACGTGATGGGGCTGTATGCCCAGGGCGTGCTGACGCCTAACGAATGGCTCGATCTCGGCGGCCTCAGTTCGCTGTCGGCGGAAGAGTACTTCGGCGCCAGCCTGTGGCAGCTGTATAAAAGTATCGACTCCCCCTATAAAGCGGTGCTGAAAACGCTGCTGCTGGAAGCCTACTCCTGGGAATACCCCAATAACCGCCTGTTAGCGAAAGATATCAAACAGCGTTTGCACGATGGCGAGATCGTCTCCTTCGGCCTCGACCCGTACTGCATGATGCTGGAGCGCGTCACCACCTACCTGCAGGCCATCGAAGATGAAACCCGTCTCGACCTGGTGCGCCGCTGCTTCTATCTGAAAGTGTGTGAAAAACTCAGCCGCGAACGCGCCTGCGTTGGCTGGCGTCGCGAAGTCGTCAGCCAGCTGGTCAACGCGTGGGGCTGGGATGAAAAGCGTCTGATGATGCTCGACAACCGCGCGAACTGGAAAATTGATGAAGTGCGCAAGGCGCACAAC
The DNA here is from genome assembly GCF_040065275.1 of Klebsiella sp. JB_Kp042. Classification (NCBI taxonomy): domain Bacteria; kingdom Pseudomonadati; phylum Pseudomonadota; class Gammaproteobacteria; order Enterobacterales; family Enterobacteriaceae; genus Klebsiella; species Klebsiella sp. JB_Kp042. Next base: position 41,830 of record NZ_JBEAJL010000013.1, on the reverse strand, counting down.
GAACTGCTCGATGCGATGATGCAGAGCTATCGTAATCTGATCCGCTTCGCGCGGCGCAATAACCTCAGCGTCTCCGCCAGTCCGCAGGATATTGGCGTGCTGACGCGTAAGCTGTATGCGGCTTTTGAAGCGCTGCCGGGCAAAGTGACGCTGGTGAACCCGCAAATTTCGCCGGACCTGTCGGAACCGAATCTGACCTTTATCCACGTGCCGCCGGGTCGCGCCAACCGTACCGGTTGGTATCTGTACAACCGCGCGCCGGATATGGAATCGATCATCAGCCATCAGCCGCTGGAATATAACCGTTATCTTAATAAGCTGGTGGCCTGGGCCTGGTTTAACGGCCTGCTGACCTCACGCACCCGCCTGTTTATTAAGGGCAACGGCATCGTCGATCTGGCGAAGCTGCAGGAGATGGTGGCCGACGTGTCGCACCACTTCCCGCTGCGCCTGCCGGCGCCGACGCCAAAAGCGCTATACAGCCCATGCGAAATTCGCCACCTGGCGATTATCGTCAACCTCGAATATGACCCGACGGCGGCCTTCCGCAATCAGGTGGTGCACTTTGATTTCCGTAAGCTTGATGTTTTCAGCTTCGGCGAAGAGCAAAAATGCCTGATCGGCAGCGTCGACCTGCTGTATCGCAACTCGTGGAACGAAGTGCGTACCCTGCATTTCAACGGCGAGCAGGCGATGATCGAAGCGCTGAAAACGATCCTCGGTAAAATGCATCAGGACGCCGCGCCGCCGGACAGCGTGGAGGTGTTCTGCTATAGCCAACATCTGCGCGGCCTGATCCGTACCCGCGTACAGCAGATGATCTCCGAGTGCATCGAACTGCGTCTCTCCAGTACCCGCCAGGATACCGGGCGCTTTAAAGCGCTGCGCGTCTCCGGCCAGACCTGGGGGCTGTTCTTCGAGCGTCTCAATGTTTCGGTGCAGAAGCTGGAAAACGCCATTGAATTCTACGGCGCTATCTCGCACAACAAGCTCCACGGCCTGTCGGTGCAGGTGGAAACCAATCACGTTAAGCTGCCGGCGGTTGTGGACGGCTTCGCCAGCGAAGGGATTATTCAGTTCTTCTTTGAAGACGCGGATAACAACGACAGCGGCTTTAACATCTATATTCTCGATGAGAGCAACCGCGCTGAGGTGTATCACCACTGCGAGGGCAGCAAAGAGGAGCTGGTGCGCGACGTCAGCCGCTTCTATTCGTCATCGCACGATCGTTTTACCTACGGCTCCAGCTTTATCAACTTCAACCTGCCGCAGTTCTATCAGATTGTCGAGGTGGATGGGCGCACCCAGGTGATCCCTTTCCGCACTCAGGCGATTGCCGCCGCGATACCTACCAGCCAGGACGTTACCGCCTCGCCGGTGCTGCAGCAGCGCTACTCGTAGATTTGGCCCGGATAAGTCGTGAGCCGCTATCCGGAGATATTCCCTGCTTGCGCTGCGCTTAGCAGGGCTACGGTTCTAAGACGTCGGGTAGCCCGGATAAGGCGCGATGCGCCGCCATCCGGGAAACACGTCATTAACGGAATCTCACCGTCTCACCGGCCTGCTGACTTGCCGCCTGCTCCAGCAGATCCCAGAAGGTCTCGCCGCTGCGATCGCAGATCCACTCGTCGCCTTTGAGATCGAAATGGTAGCCGCCCTGTTTGGCGGCCAGCCATACCTGGTGCAGCGGCTCCTGACGGTTAATAATGATTTTGCTGCCGTTTTCAAAGCTGATGGTCAGCACGCCGCCGTTGATTTCGCAGTCGATGTCGCTATCGCCGTCCCAGTCGTCCAGGCGTTCTTCGATGGTCATCCACAGGCTGTCGGCAAGGCGATGAAATTCACTGTCATTCATGATTCTGTCCCGCATTTTTGAGATTGGCGGCAGTATAGCGCGAAACAAAAGCGCGCGCAGTCAGATGCTAAAGGCTTGCTTTTACGCCTTCTCCTGCGATGATAGAAAGCAGAAAGAATGAATCACGGGCAACTATCAATGAAAAACGTTTTTCCTACGCTTGCCGTTTTGTTTGCGATCTTCAGCCTGACCGGCTGCGGTTTGAAAGGGCCTCTCTATTTCCCGCCGGCTGACAAAACTGCGCCGCCGCCGACCAAACCGGTTAACCCGGGCATTCAGAGCTCAACGCCGGATCGTAACGATCGTGGCGATACCGGTGGTCCGAGCCAGGTCAATTACTAACGATAACGTTCTGTTCCGCGCAACTGGAGTAGATGATGCAGTTCTCTAAAATGCATGGCCTTGGCAACGATTTTATGGTCGTTGACGCGGTAACGCAGAATGTTTTTTTCTCGCCGGAGCTGATTCGCCGCCTGGCGGATCGCCACCTTGGCGTCGGGTTCGATCAGCTGTTAGTGGTGGAGCCGCCCTACGATCCGGATCTGGATTTCCATTACCGGATCTTTAATGCCGACGGCAGCGAAGTGTCGCAGTGCGGCAACGGTGCGCGCTGTTTCGCACGCTTCGTCCGGCTGAAAGGCCTGACCAATAAACGTGACATCCGCGTGAGTACGGCCAACGGCCGTATGGTATTAAGCGTAACGGAAGACGATCTGGTGCGGGTGAACATGGGCGAGCCCAACTTCGAGCCCTCCCAGGTGCCGTTCCGCGCCAACAAAGCGGAAAAGACCTATATCATGCGTGCCGCCGAGCAGACAGTATTGTGCGGCGTGGTATCCATGGGGAACCCGCACTGCGTTATCCAGGTGGATGATGTGGATACGGCGGCGGTGGAAACCCTCGGCCCGGTAATGGAAAGCCATGAGCGTTTTCCGGAGCGCGCCAATATCGGCTTTATGCAGGTGGTTGGCCGGTCCCATATCCGTCTGCGCGTCTACGAACGCGGCGCCGGGGAAACTCAGGCCTGCGGCAGCGGCGCCTGCGCCGCGGTGGCGGTGGGGATCCAGCAGGGGCTGCTCGCTGAAACGGTACGTGTGGAATTACCCGGCGGTCGTCTTGATATCGCCTGGAAAGGCCCGGGCCAGCCGCTGTTTATGACCGGCCCGGCGGCCCATGTCTATGATGGATTTATTCATTTATGAAACCAATCGGGGAAGAACAACAGGAGGTCGCCAGCGCATTGAACGATCGCGCCGTGGTGGACTATCTGTTGCAACATCCTGAATTTTTTATTCGTAATGCCGCCCAGGTCGAACACCTCCGCGTCCCGCATCCGGTACGCGGTACGATTTCGCTGGTGGAGTGGCATATGATGCGGGCGCGTAACCATATTCATGTGCTGGAAGAGAATATGTCGCTGCTGATGGAGCAGGCGGTCGCCAATGAAAGCCTGTTCCAGCGCCTGCTGCAGCTGCAAACGCGGCTGGCGGCGGCGGAGAGCCTCGACGATATGCTCAACCGCCTTCACCGCTGGGCGCGCGAGCTGGGGCTGGCGGGCGCCACGGTGCGCCTGTTCCCTGACAGCTGGCGCCTCGGCGCGCCTTCGAAGTTTACCCATCTGGCGTTAAGCCGGCAGGCGTTTGAGCCGATCCGTATTCAACGTCTGGGCCAGGCGCGCCACTACCTTGGGCCGCTCAACGGTCCGGAGCTGCTGGTGGTGCTGCCGGAGGCGAAAGCCATTGGGTCAGTGGCGATGTCGCTGCTGGGCGGCGATAATGCCCCCGGCGTGATGCTCTTTAGCAGCCGCGATGCGCAGCATTATCAGCCAGGACAGGGGACGCAGCTGCTGCAGGAGATTGCCCAGATGCTGCCCGGCCTGCTGGAGCGCTGGATTGAACGCGCATGACCGATTCTCCTCTCTTCTCCGCCGTCTCCCGCTTTCTGCGCCACCTGGGCGTTGAACGCCAGCTCAGCCCGATCACGTTACTGAATTACCAGCGACAGCTGGACGCGTTGATCGCCCTGGCGGATGAGGCGGGTCTGAAAAGCTGGTCGCAGTGCGATGCCGCTCAGGTGCGAAGCTTTGCGGTGCGCAGTCGCCGCGCGGGGTTAGGCCCGGCGAGCCTGGCGCTTCGCCTGTCGGCGCTGCGCAGTTTCTTCGACTGGCTGGTCGGCCAGGGCGAGCTCAGCGCCAACCCGGCGAAAGGGATCGCCGCGCCGAAAATTCCCCGTCACCTGCCGAAAAATATCGATGTCGATGACGTCAATCGGCTGCTGGATATCGATCTCAACGATCCGCTGGCGGTGCGCGACCGGGCGATGCTGGAGGTGATGTACGGCGCGGGGCTGCGTTTGTCCGAGCTGGTCAACCTTGATATCAAACATCTCGATCTCGAAAGCGGCGAGGTCTGGGTGATGGGCAAAGGCAGCAAAGAGCGCCGTTTGCCGATCGGTCGCAACGCCGTGATGTGGATTGAGCACTGGCTGGATTTACGCGGCCTGTTCGGCACCGACGACGACGCGCTGTTTTTGTCGAAACTGGGCAAGCGCATTTCGGCGCGCAACGTACAGAAGCGGTTCGCCGAGTGGGGCATTAAGCAGGGGCTGAACAGCCATGTGCATCCGCACAAGCTTCGCCACTCCTTTGCCACCCATATGCTGGAGTCCAGCGGCGATCTGCGCGGTGTGCAGGAGCTGTTGGGTCATGCTAACCTCTCCACCACCCAAATTTATACCCATCTCGACTTTCAACACCTTGCCTCGGTGTACGATGCCGCGCATCCGCGCGCAAAACGGGGGAAATAATGCGTTTTTACCGACCTCTGGGCCAGATTTCCGCGCTGACGTTTGACCTGGACGATACCCTTTATGATAACCGCCCGGTAATTGACCGGACGATGCACGAGTCGCTGGCTTTTGTGCGCAGCTACCATCCGTCGCTCAGCCAGTTCGACGCCCATGAGCTTAATCAGTTGCGCCAGACGCTGCTGGCATCCGAGCCTGAGATCTATCACGACGTGACCGTCTGGCGCCACCGTGCGCTGGAGTTAGGCATGCGTAACGCTGGCCTCTCCGCCGACGCGGCGAAAGCGGGGGCCGATGCGGCGATGGAACACTTCGCCCACTGGCGCAGCCGCGTCGATGTCCCGCAGGAGACCCACGATACGCTGGCGAAGCTGGCGGAGAAGTGGCCGCTGGTGGCGATTACCAACGGCAACGCCCGACCAGAGCTGTTCGGCCTGAGCGACTATTTCCGCTTTGTGCTGCGCGCCGGGCCGGATGGCCGCTCCAAGCCGTTTGCCGACATGTACCATCTGGCGGCGGAGCGCCTGAACTTACCGCTCGGGCATATTCTGCACGTCGGCGATGACCTGACCACTGACGTCGCCGGATCGCTGCGCTGTGGCATGCAGGCATGCTGGATCAAACCGCAAGGCGCGGACCTGATGCACACCGCGGACAGCCGCCTGCTGCCGCATATTGAAATTTCACGGTTGGCATCTCTGACCTCGCTGATATAATCACCAGTCACTCTGTATATATTAACAGGGGTTCGTGGAACCCCTTCTCTTCCGGCGGTGCTAATGGACGTTTCTTACCTGCTCGACAGCCTCAATGACAAACAGCGTGAAGCCGTAGCGGCCTCGCGCACCAACATGCTGGTGCTGGCAGGGGCGGGCAGTGGTAAGACGCGCGTTCTGGTGCACCGTATCGCCTGGCTGCTGAGCGTGGAGAACTGCTCGCCGTATTCTATTATGGCGGTGACCTTTACCAACAAAGCGGCGGCAGAGATGCGCCATCGTATCGGTCAGCTGATGGGCACCACCCAGGGCGGTATGTGGGTGGGCACCTTCCACGGCCTGGCCCACCGCCTGCTGCGCGCGCACCATCTGGACGCTAACCTGCCGCAGGATTTCCAAATCCTTGATAGCGAAGACCAGTTGCGCCTGCTGAAGCGTCTGATTAAGGCGATGAACCTCGATGAGAAGCAGTGGCCGCCGCGTCAGGCGATGTGGTACATCAACAGCCAGAAAGATGAAGGGCTGCGTCCGCATCATATTCAGAGCTACGGCAACCCGGTCGAGCAGACCTGGCAGAAGGTCTATCAGGCCTATCAGGAAGCCTGCGATCGCGCCGGGCTGGTGGACTTCGCCGAACTGCTGCTGCGCGCCCACGAGCTGTGGCTGAATAAGCCGCATATCCTCCAGCACTACCGCGAGCGTTTCACCAACATCCTCGTCGACGAATTCCAGGATACCAACAACATTCAATACGCCTGGATCCGCCTGCTGGCGGGCGATACCGGCAAGGTGATGATCGTCGGCGATGACGATCAGTCGATTTACGGCTGGCGCGGCGCGCAGGTCGAGAATATTCAGCGCTTCCTTAACGATTTTCCCGGTGCGGAAACCATCCGCCTTGAGCAGAACTATCGCTCGACCAGCAACATCCTCAGCGCCGCCAACGCCCTGATTGAAAACAACAACGGTCGCCTGGGCAAGAAGCTTTGGACCGACGGCGCCGACGGCGAGCCGATCTCGCTGTACTGCGCTTTCAACGATCTCGACGAAGCACGCTTCGTGGTGAACCGGATAAAAACCTGGCAGGAGAACGGCGGGGCGCTGGAGCAGTGCGCCATCCTCTATCGCAGCAACGCCCAGTCGCGCGTGCTGGAAGAGGCGCTTCTGCAGGCCAGCATGCCGTACCGCATCTATGGCGGCATGCGCTTCTTCGAGCGCCAGGAAATCAAAGATGCGCTCTCGTACCTGCGTCTGATCGCCAACCGTAACGACGATGCGGCGTTTGAGCGCGTAGTCAATACGCCGACCCGCGGCATCGGCGACCGCACGCTGGACGTGGTGCGCCAGACGTCGCGCGATCGTCAGCTGACGCTGTGGCAGGCCAGCCGCGAGCTGCTGAAAGATAAAGCGCTGGCCGGTCGCGCCGCCAGCGCCTTGCAGCGCTTTATGGAGCTGATTGACGCGCTGGCGCAGGAGACCACCGATATGCCGCTGCACGTCCAGACCGATCGGGTGATTAAAGACTCCGGGCTGCGCGCGATGTACGAGCAGGAGAAAGGCGAGAAGGGCCAGACCCGTATTGAAAACTTAGAGGAGCTGGTGACGGCGACGCGCCAGTTCAGCTACAACGAAGAAGATGAAGATCTGATGCCGCTGCAGGCGTTCCTCTCCCACGCCGCGCTGGAAGCGGGCGAAGGGCAGGCGGACACCTGGCAGGACGCGGTTCAGCTGATGACCCTGCACTCGGCGAAAGGGCTGGAGTTCCCGCAGGTGTTCATCGTCGGCGTCGAAGAGGGGATGTTCCCGAGCCAGATGGCCCTTGATGAAGGCGGCCGCCTGGAAGAAGAGCGTCGTCTGGCCTACGTTGGCGTGACGCGCGCCATGCAGAAGCTGACGCTGACCTACGCGGAAACCCGCCGTCTGTACGGCAAAGAGGTTTACCATCGCCCGTCGCGCTTTATTGGAGAACTGCCGCAGGAGTGCGTAGAAGAGGTGCGTCTGCGGGCCACGGTAAGCCGCCCGGTAAACCATCAGCGACTGGGCGCGCCGATTGCCGAGAGCGATACCGGCTACAAATTAGGCCAGCGCGTACGACATCCGAAGTTTGGCGAAGGCACCATCGTCAACCTCGAAGGCAGCGGCGAGCACAGCCGGCTGCAGGTGGCTTTTCAGGGTCAGGGGATCAAATGGCTGGTAGCGGCTTACGCCCGGCTCGAGGAAGTGTAACTTTAAGAAAAATATCATTATTTTGTAATATTCTGCTACCTTTATACGTTAAGGCGCCTGATTTGCGCTTTCGCGTTCCGTTGCGTGTTGACGCCGATTTTGCGCTGGCGTAACATGCGCGCACGATTACGCTAAGAGGACATTCGCCTTGGACACACCCAGTAGATGCTGGCTCAACTTCCTGTCATTCAGGAACAACTCCTAAGGCTATCCTCTTATGCTGATAGCCTTAGCGGTTGTCAGCGACCTGCCCCATTCCCGTCGCGCTGAGTCAGGCTTAGTGGTCTGAAACCCAATTTGTTTCTGTGTGCCCACCGAACTGTCCGATAATTTTTTTGCATTGGGAGTCCCGGTCATGCTGAGCGCATTTCAACTGGAAAACAATCGTTTAACGCGCCTGGAAGCCGATGAGATCAAGCACCTCGCCAGCTCGGTGTGGGTCGATCTGGTCGAGCCTGACGATGACGAGCGAAGCCGCGTGCAGACGGAACTGGGTCAGAACCTGGCGACGCGCCCGGAACTGGAAGATATCGAAGCCTCCGCACGTTTCTTTGAAGATGAAGACGGGTTACATATCCACTCCTTCTTCTTTTTCGAAGATGCCGACGATCACGCGGGTAACTCTACCGTGGCGTTTACTATCCGCGAAGGGCGCCTGTTTACGCTGCGCGAGCGTGAACTGCCGGCTTTTCGCCTCTACCGCATGCGCGTGCGTAACCAGACGCTGGTGGACGGCAACGCTTACGAGCTGTTGTTAGATCTGTTCGAGACCAAAATCGAACAGCTGGCGGATGAGATAGAAAACATCTACAGCGACCTGGAAAAGCTGAGCCGCGTGATTATGGAAGGCCACCAGGGCGATGAGTACGACGAAGCGCTGTCGACGCTGGCGGAACTGGAAGATATCGGCTGGAAGGTCCGCCTCTGTTTGATGGATACCCAGCGCGCGCTGAACTTCCTCGTACGTAAGGCGCGCCTGCCGGCGGGCCAGCTGGAGCAGGCGCGGGAGATCCTGCGCGATATCGAATCCCTGCTGCCGCACAACGAATCGCTGTTCCAGAAGGTGAACTTCCTGATGCAGGCGGCGATGGGCTTTATCAATATCGAACAGAACCGCATCATTAAGATCTTCTCGGTGGTGTCGGTGGTGTTCCTGCCGCCAACTCTGGTGGCCTCCAGCTACGGAATGAACTTTGAATTTATGCCGGAGCTGCACTGGAGCTTCGGCTACCCGGGGGCGATCGTCTTTATGATGCTGGCCGGCCTGGCGCCGTATCTCTACTTCAAGCGTAAAAACTGGCTGTAGTTGTTGTGCCGGATGCGCTTCGCTTATCCGGCCTGGGTGCTGGACTTTTGTAAGCCGGATAGGGCATAGACGCTATCCGGCAATCTACTGGCTCCGACGCCCCCGTCTTTGCGTATACACCGCATCCATCACGAATATCGCCAGCGCCACCCAGATAAAGCCAAAGGTGACCATTTTATCCTTGCCCGGCACTTCGCCGTAGAACGTCACCGCCAGCAGGAACATCAGCGTTGGGCCGATGTACTGGAAAAAGCCCAGCGTGGAGAGCCGCAGACGCGTTGCCGCCCCGGTGAAGCACAGCAGAGGGATGGTGGTCACCACGCCCGCCGCCATCAGCAGCAGATTGAGCGACCAGGGGTTCTGCCCCATATGGCTGGTGGGGCTGTCGGTGATGCCGAACAGCCAAATCGCCGCCACCGGCAACAGCCACAGCGTTTCCACCAGCATGCCGGTCTGCGCATCGACAGCGATTTTCTTGCGCACCAGACCATAAAAGGCAAAGCTGAAGGCCAGCCCAAGGCCGATAATCGGCAGCGAACCAAAGGTCCAGAGCTGCACCAGCACGCCGCAAAAGGCGAGGATCATCGCCAGCCACTGCAGGCGACGGAAACGTTCGCCAAGGAAAATCATCCCTAACAGAATGTTCACCAGCGGGTTGATAAAGTAGCCGAGACTGGCTTCCAGCATATGGTGGTTATTCACCGCCCAGATGAACAGCAGCCAGTTGCCGCCGACCAGCACTGCAGAGAGCGCCAGCAGGAAGATCTTGCGCGGCGTCTTCAGCAGCTTTTTCACCTGCGGCCACTGGCGGCTGACGCTGATGAGCGCCACCATGAAGAAGAAAGACCAGATCACGCGATGGGTCAGAATTTCATCGGCGGGAACATAGTAGATAAGTTTGAAGTACGCCGGCGCGATACCCCAGATAAAGTAGGCGGCGAGGGCCAGAATAATCCCCAACCGCGTCTGTTTCGCATCCATCGGTAAAATCCATTGCCAAAGAGAGTGATGTTACTCGATTTTGGCCAATCAACCCACCATATAGGTCGCTGTTGCGCTGGCAATATATACCTGCGCTTCGTTATGCAGTTCCACACGGGCTACCGCCACTTTATTGCCGGCGCGCAGCAGGGTGCTGGTCGCGGTAAAACGTTCGCCGCGGCCCGGACGCAGGTAGTCCACGCGCAGGTCGATGGTTCCCATGCGGGAAAGCCGCTGGCGCAGCTCTTCTTCGTTGATAGTGTCATGGCGGGTAAGGGTGCTGCCAACGCAGACCAGCCCTGCGGCGACGTCCAGCGCGGAGGCGATCACTCCGCCATGCAGAATGCTTTGCGCCCAGTTGCCGACCATCATCGGCTGATTATTAAAGCTGAGCTGGGCAAACGCTTTTTCATAGCGCTCCAGTTCGAGGCCGAGGGCGCGGTTAAACGGCATGTGATAGACGAAAATCTCCCCCACCAGTTTCAGAGCTGCTTCGGCAGTAAGTTCGGACATAACACCGGTTCCATTCGTTAATAAAATGTTGATTTTATGCTTCTAAAATATTGATTTCCACTTTCGGAGTGGATTAGGGGGCAGGGGATTAATAAACAGGTAGAATGTCTTCAGGTTAAACAAAAATAAAAACTATTTATCAGGAGACCAGCATGCGTATCTCTTTGGCCTGCCTGGCGGCGCTGTGCGCGCTACCGGCTGGTGTTATGGCGCAGGATGCGTCGGTACACGACAAACCAGCAGTGCGCGGCAGTATTATCGCCAACCTGCTACAGGATCATGATAATCCTTTTCTGCTCTACCCTTATGAAAGCAACTATCTGCTCTACACGTGGACCAGCGATCTCAATAAAGAGGCGATTCGCAGCTATGACTGGGCCGAAAATGCCCGTAAAGATGAAGTGAAGTTTCAGCTGAGCCTCGCCTTCCCGCTGTGGCGCGGCATCCTGGGGGATAATTCGCTGCTCGGCGCGTCCTATACCCAGAAATCCTGGTGGCAGCTCTCCAACAGCAAAGAGTCGGCGCCGTTTCGCGAAACCAACTACGAACCCCAGCTGTTTCTTGGCTTTGCGACCGACTATCAGTTTGCCGGCTGGACGTTGCGCGATATCGAAATGGGATATAACCACGACTCGAATGGCCGTTCCGATCCCACCTCGCGCAGCTGGAACCGGCTTTATGCCCGCCTGATGGCGCAAAATGGCAACTGGCTGGTGGAAGTGAAACCCTGGTATGTGGTGGGCAGCACCGATGATAACCCGGATATCACCAAATATATGGGCTATTACCGCCTGAAGGTGGGTTACCAGCTGGGCGAGGCGATCCTCAGCGCGCAGGGGCAATACAACTGGAATACTGGCTACGGCGGGGCGGAACTTGGGGTGAGCTATCCCATCACCAAACATGTTCGCGCTTACACCCAGATCTACAGCGGCTACGGCGAATCGCTTATCGACTACAACTTTAATCAAACGCGCGTCGGCGTCGGGCTAATGCTTAACGATCTGTTTTAATCGTTGCACTCTGGCTCGCAGGCGCTGAAAATAGCGCCTGTTTTCTTTTCAGGCAAATGGGGTCAACGTGGCACAGGCGGAAGTATTAAATCAGGAATCGCTGGCTAAGCAGGTTTTACAAGAGACCTTCGGCTACCAGCAGTTCCGTCCTGGCCAGGAGACGATTATCGAGACGGCGCTCGAGGGCCGTGACTGCCTGGTGGTTATGCCGACCGGTGGCGGCAAGTCGCTGTGTTATCAGGTACCGGCGCTGGTCATGGGCGGCCTGACGGTCGTGGTCTCGCCGCTGATCTCGCTGATGAAAGATCAGGTCGATCAGCTGCTGGCCAACGGCGTGGCGGCGGCCTGTCTGAACTCGACGCAGAGCCGCGAACAGCAGCAGGACGTGATGGCCGGCTGCCGCAACGGGCAGGTTCGTCTGCTGTATATCGCCCCGGAACGGTTGATGCTCGACAACTTCCTTGAGCATCTGGCGAACTGGAATCTGGCGATGCTGGCGGTGGACGAAGCGCACTGCATCTCTCAGTGGGGCCATGACTTCCGCCCGGAATATGCCGCGCTGGGCCAGCTGCGTCAGCGGATGACGCAGATCCCGTTTATGGCGTTGACCGCCACCGCCGATGACACCACCCGCCGCGATATCGTCCGTCTGCTGGGACTTAACGATCCGCTGATTCAGGTCAGCAGCTTCGACCGGCCGAACATCCGCTATATGCTGATGGAGAAATTCAAGCCGCTCGACCAGCTGATGCGCTACGTCCAGGATCAGCGAGGCAAATCGGGCATTATCTACTGCAACAGCCGTTCGAAAGTGGAAGATACCGCCGCGCGCCTGCAGAGCCGCGGCATCAGCGCGGCGGCTTACCATGCCGGCCTGGAAAACGACGTGCGCGCCGACGTGCAGGAGAAATTCCAGCGCGACGATCTGCAGATTGTGGTGGCGACAGTGGCCTTTGGGATGGGCATCAACAAGCCGAACGTCCGCTTTGTGGTGCATTTTGATATCCCGCGCAATATTGAATCCTACTATCAGGAGACCGGCCGCGCCGGGCGTGACGGCCTGCCGGCGGAAGCGATGCTGTTTTACGATCCGGCGGACATGGCGTGGCTGCGCCGCTGTCTGGAAGAGAAGCCCGCCGGACCGCTGCAGGATATCGAACGGCATAAGCTGAACGCGATGGGGGCGTTTGCTGAAGCCCAGACCTGTCGTCGTCTGGTGCTGCTGAACTACTTTGGCGAAGGACGCCAGGAGCCGTGCGGTAACTGCGATATCTGTCTTGATCCGCCGAAGCAGTACGATGGCTTAATGGACGCCCGCAAGGCGCTCTCCACTATTTATCGAGTTAACCAGCGCTTCGGGATGGGTTACGTGGTGGAAGTCCTGCGTGGCGCCAACAATCAGCGCATCCGCGAGATGGGCCACGATAAGCTCCCGGTATACGGTATCGGCCGGGAACAGAGTCACGAGCACTGGGTGAGCGTGATCCGCCAACTGATTCACCTTGGGCTGGTGACGCAGAATATCGCCCAGCACTCCGCGCTGCAGCTGACCGAAGCCGCACGCCCGGTGCTGCGCGGCGACGTTCCGCTGCAGCTTGCCGTACCGCGTATTGTGGCGCTGAAGCCGAAGGCGATGCAGAAATCCTTCGGCGGTAATTACGATCGTAAGCTGTTTGCCAAGCTGCGCAAGTTACGTAAAGCGATTGCCGATGAAGAAAACATTCCCCCGTACGTGGTCTTCAACGACGCGACGCTGATTGAGATGGCGGAGCAGTCGCCGCTAACCGCTGGCGAAATGCTCAGCGTTAACGGCGTAGGGACACGTAAACTCGAGCGTTTCGGCAAGCCGTTTATGGCGCTGATCCGGTCGCATGTCGATGGCGACGATGAGTAGTCAGCTGGCTATAAAAGTGCCAGAATAGTTATCCTCTTCATTATTTTCCTGCGAGTTAACTATGCTGATGCTTTTCCTCACCGTGGCGCTGGTGCATATCATTGCGCTAATGAGCCCGGGGCCGGATTTTTTCTTTGTCTCACAAACGGCCATCAGCCGCTCGCGCAGAGAGGCGGTGATGGGAGTGCTGGGGATCACCTGCGGCGTGATGATCTGGGCGGGGGTTGCGCTGCTCGGCCTGAACCTGATCCTCGCCAGAATGGCATGGCTGCACAACATCATTATGATCGGCGGTGGCTTGTACCTGTGCTGGATGGGCTATCAGATGTTGCGCGGCGCGTTGAAAAAAGAGGCGGTGTCCCCGGCAGAACCGCAGGTTGAACTGGCCCGCAGCGGACGCAGCTTCCTGAAGGGATTGCTGACCAATCTGGCGAACCCGAAAGCGATTATCTACTTCGGCTCGGTGTTCTCGCTGTTCGTCGGTGACAGCGTTGGCGCCGGCGCGCGCTGGGGCATTTTTCTGCTGATTATCATGGAGACGCTGGCCTGGTTTTTGGTGGTTGCCAGCCTGTTCGCCCTGCCGGGGATGCGCCGCGGCTATCAGCGGATGGCGAAGTGGATCGACGGTATCGCCGGCACGCTGTTTGCGGGCTTCGGCATCCATCTGATTATCTCGCGTTAACCTGGCGCGATGCTCCACCCGGCTATATCCGGGTGGAGAAAGTGTCAATAGCGAAGCCGCTGCAGCTCGTCTTCAGACAGACCGGTCATTTCCATAATCGCTTCGTCATCGATCCCGCGTTTGCGCATCGCTTCGGCAACCTGCAGCAAGGCCTGATGTTTGCCTTCCTTTATACCTTCCTTTATGCCTTGCTGTACGCCTTTCCTGATGCCTTTTTCCATACCTTCTGCGAGCCATGTTTCCGCCAGCGTCATCAGTAATCCTCCATGCTGCGGCACGCGCTGTGCCAGCCCGTATAAGAGTGCCCGAGTATCCTCGGCATCCCCTGCCTGAGCCATATAGTTTACCAATACGGTGATTTGTTGTCCGCTCATCTGCTCCAGCATTAAGAGTTGGGTCAACTTATCCAGCAATTGCGCCATGTCGCGCTGGCGGATGTGTTTTTGCACCAGCGTCAGGGCCGCCATGCTGCGGTGCTGCATAATGTCGTCGTCGGGGATCACCGTGATATCGACCAGCGGAAACGCCCCGCTATAGAGCTGGCGGGCGGTCTCGGGATCGGCGAAATTATCCAGCCAGCTCATAGACCAGGGATAGGGGCTGCGTCGTCCCTGATAGAAGAGGACCGGAATAACCAGAGGCAGCGTTTTATGGCCGCTCTCCAGATGGCGCTGCATGGCGGCGATGGCATAGCGCATTAAGCGAAAGGCCATCAGTTTATCGGGGGCGCTCTGGTGCTCGATCAGAACATGGACATACCCTTTACCGCGGGTGGTTTCCAGCGAATAGAGAATATCGCTGTAGTAGGGCCTGAGATCGTCTTCAAGAAAGCTGCCGGATTCCAGACGCAGGGTATCCAGTTTGCAGATCGCTGTTAACGACGGTGGCAGGTGGATCTCGATAAAATCGCGCGCTGTCTCAGCCCGCGACAGAAAAGTTTTAAATACCGCATCATGTGGGGTCGCCGTTTCTGCCATCGCCGTTCATCCGTGAATCACGTCTCTGGCGGCATCCTGGCACGGCGGGCTCAGCGTCGACAGCGGGCAAAAAGATTAATTTCCCGCTTTGCGCGCCGGCTCGCGCAGAGAGATGGCTTCGCCCGCCAGGCGAACCTCTCTTTGCGAGCGAGATTCCATCATTCAGGCGTGACGGGCGGAGGCGAGCAGCGCCCCAACCAGCATAAACAGTGAACCAAAGACTTTGTTCAGCGCCTTCATCTGCTTTGGCCCCTTAATCCATGCTGAAATGCGCTGTGCGAGGGTTGCATAGCCAATCATCACAATGATATCGACGACGATGGTGGTGACGCCCAGAACGAGATACTGCATCACCTGGGGCTGGTGGGGCAGGATAAACTGTGGAAACAGGGCGGCCAGAAAAACGATGCTTTTAGGATTGGTGAGATTCACGAACACCGCCCGCTGGAACAGTTTGCCGCGGGTCTGCGCCTTCGCCAGCGTATTCAGGTCGATGGCCCCTGCCGCGCGCCATTGCTGGATACCCAGCCAGATCAGGTAGGCTGCGCCGGCCCATTTCAGCACCTCAAAGGCCAGCACCGAGCGAGAGAAGAGAGTGCCGAGGCCGACGCCGACCAGCACGATATGAATGGCCAGCCCGGTCTGCAAACCGGCAATCGACGCCGCCGCGCCGCGGTAACCGTGGTTAATGGAGGTGGTCATGGTATTAATCGCTCCGGAACCCGGGGACAGGCTGAGAATGATTGATGTCAGCAGGTAGGCGAACCACCACTCAATGGTCATGAGAAACTCCCTGATTGTCTGTTTTTATGCCACAATACGCTATTGTGTCAGCATTGTGTGATACACGGCAAAAAAACGATTTTCAGCGGTTAACAGGGGTGTAAACCCGATGTTTGGGCAGAAAAAGGACTGGGAAACACGAGAAAACGCGTTTGCGGCCTTTAGCATGGGGCCGCTGACGGATTTCTGGCGACAGCGCGAAGAGGCTGAATTTAAAGGCGTCGATGATGTACCGGTACGCTTTGTTCGCTTTTGCGCGCAAAATAACGATCGGCTGGTGCTGATTTGCCCCGGGCGCATCGAAAGCTACGTGAAGTATGCTGAAGTGGCCTACGATCTCTTTCACAGCGGCTTTGACGTAATGATCATTGATCATCGCGGCCAGGGACGCTCGGGTCGTCTGCTCTCTGATACCCACCGCGGGCACGTGGTTAACTTCAGCGATTATGTTGATGACCTGGCTGCGCTCTGGCAGCAGCAGGTGGTCCCGGGCCACTGGCGAAAACGGTTTATCCTCGCTCACTCTATGGGCGGGGCGATTGCCACGCTTTTTCTGCAACGCTACCAGGCGCATTGCGATGCCATTGCGCTCTGCGCGCCGATGTTCGGGATTATCATTCGGCTGCCGGACTGGATGGTGCGGCATATTCTCGACTGGGCTGAGGGCCATCAGCGCATTCGCGAAGAGTATGCCATCGGCACCGGACGCTGGCGGGCGCTGCCTTTTGCCGTTAACGTGCTGACGCACAGTCGACAACGCTATCGTCGTAACCTGCGCTTCTATGCCGACGAGCCGCGACTGCAGGTCGGCGGCCCGACCTGGCACTGGGTGCGCGAAGGCATGCTGGCCGGTGACGAAGTGCTGGCGAATGTGGAGAAAGATACGGCCCCGACGCTGCTGCTGCAGGCGGAAGAGGAGCGGGTGGTCGATAATCTGATGCACGACCGCTATTGTGAATTACGGGCCGCCGCCGGCCATCCCTGTGAGGGCGGAAAGCCGCTCGTCATTGAAGGGGCATACCATGAGATCCTTTTTGAAAAGGACGCTATGCGCTCAGTCGCGCTCAATGCCATCGTCGAGTTTTTCAATCGACATACTTAATCCGACGATAACGCTCGTCGCCCTGCTTAGAGGTTAACTTTTTTATGTACCAGGTTGTTGCGTCTGATTTAGACGGCACGCTGCTTTCCCCCGATCATTTCCTGACCCCGTATGCCAAAGAGACGCTGAAGCTGCTTACCGCCCGTGGGATCAATTTCGTCTTCGCCACCGGCCGACACTACATCGACGTCGGGCAGATCCGCGATAATCTCGGCATCCGGTCGTACATGATCACCTCTAACGGCGCCCGCGTTCACGATAGCGATGGCCAGCAAATTTTCGCCCATAACCTCGACCGCGATATTGCCGCCGACCTGTTTGAAATCGTGCGCAACGACCCGAAAATCGTCACTAACGTCTATCGGGAAGATGAGTGGTATATGAACCGCCATCGCCCGGAAGAGATGCGCTTTTTCAAAGAGGCGGTGTTTAACTACAAGCTGTATGAGCCGGGCGAACTGGATCCGCAGGGGATCAGCAAGGTGTTCTTTACCTGTGAGGATCACGAACATTTACTGCCGCTTGAGCAGGCGATGAACGCCCGCTGGGGCGATCGCGTGAACGTCAGCTTCTCCACCTTAACCTGCCTGGAGGTAATGGCGGGCGGGGTATCGAAGGGGCATGCGCTGGAGGCGGTGGCGAAAATGCTCGGCTACAGTCTGTCCGATTGCATCGCTTTCGGCGACGGCATGAACGACGCCGAGATGCTGTCGATGGCCGGTAAAGGCTGCATTATGGCCAACGCCCATCAACGGCTGAAGGATCTGCATCCGGAGCTGGAAGTGATCGGCAGCAACGCCGACGATGCGGTCCCGCACTATCTGCGTAAGCTGTACCTCGGCTGACAAAGATTGACGGCTGGCGAATAACTGTCCAGTTGTCAACCTGACTCTTCGCTACAATGCCTGTTCTTTATCCAACGAGACGACCATTGTGGCGCTGTTAATTATCACCACTATCCTGTGGGCCTTTTCTTTCAGCCTGATTGGCGAGTACCTGGCCGGTAGCGTCGACAGCTATTTTTCGGTGCTGATGCGCGTGGGCCTGGCGGCGCTGGTGTTCCTGCCTTTCCTGCGGACGCGCGGCCAGTCTCCGCGCACGATCGTGCTCTATATGCTGGTGGGCGCGATGCAGCTTGGCATCATGTACCTGCTGGCCTTCCGCGCCTATCTCTATCTGACGGTCTCGGAATTCCTGCTGTTTACCGTGTTTACCCCGTTGTATATCACGCTGATCTACGATTTGCTCAGCGGACGTAAACTACGCTGGGGCTATCTGCTGAGCGCCGCGCTGGCGGTGCTGGGGGCGGCGATTATCCGTTACGACAAAGTCAGCGATCATTTCTGGACCGGGCTGTTACTGGTGCAGTTGTCAAACCTCTGCTTCGCCATCGGGATGGTGGGTTACAAGCGCCTGATGGAGGTGCGACCGATGCCGCAGCACAATGCCTTTGCCTGGTTCTATGTCGGGGCCTTTATCGTGGCGGTGGCGGCATGGTTTATGCTGGGCAACCCACAGAAGCTGCCGACCACCAGGCTGCAGTGGAGCGTGCTGGTGTGGCTTGGCGTTGTGGCTTCCGGGCTGGGCTACTTTATGTGGAACTATGGCGCCACTCAGGTGGACGCTGGCACGCTGGGGATCATGAATAACGTCCATGTCCCCGCCGGGCTGTTGGTTAACCTTGCCATCTGGCAGGAGCAGCCGCACTGGCCGAGCTTTATTAGCGGAGCGTTGGTGATCCTGGCCTCGCTGTGGGTCCATCGACGCTGGGTCGCTCCGCACTCCGGACAAACGGCAGATGATCGCACGCGTGGTTCCGCGCAGAGCGAATAAACGCTTCGGTGACCGGTTGACGCTGTTCGCCATCGCGAACGGCCGCGTACAGCCGGCTCCATAATCCCTCGCCCAGGGTTTTGGTCACCACCAGACCCTGGCGTTCAAAACTTTCCACCACCCAGTGCGGCAGCGCGGCGATACCCATCCGGGCTGCCACCATCTGGATCAGCAACAGCGTGTTATCGACGCTTTTCAGCTGGGGACTGATGCTGGCCGGCTGCAGGAAATGACGCCAGATGTCGAGGCGTCCGCGCTGCACGGGATAAATCAGCAGCGTTTCCGTGGCCAGATCCTCCGGCGTAATCAGCGTCTTCATGGCTAACGGGTGCTCAGGCGCCAGCACCAGGCGCACCTCATAATCAAACATTGGCGAGTAGTGCAGACCGCTGCGCGGCAGGATATCTGAGGTCATGACCAGATCCAGTTCGCCCTGCTGCAGCGCAGGCTGCGGGTCGAAGGTGACGCCGGAATGGAAGTCGACTTCCACGTGCGGCCAGCGGGCGCGGAAATTCTCCAGCGCCGGCGTGAGCCACTGAATACAGCTGTGGCATTCGATAGCCAGCCGCAGCCGGGTCTGTTGTGGTTCGTTACAGTCCTGCAGGGCGCGAGCGATCTGCGGCAGCACCTGGTTGGCCAGCTGTAAGAGGATCTCCCCTTGAGGAGTAAAACGCAGCGGCTGGCTCTTACGCACAAAGAGACGAAAGCCAAGGCGCTGTTCCAGATCGCTGAACTGGTGAGACAAGGCGGACTGGGTCTGATGCAGGGCAGCCGCTGCGCCCGCCAGTGAACCGCTGTTCCGCAACGCTTGCAGCGTTTTCAGATGTTTAATTTCGATCATGAAAGTCCTTCATTTCGCCATGAGCAATTTGCGCTTGAGGAATATACAGTAACTGCCAATTATGGATGTGTAAACATCTGGATGGCTAAATCCTTTATCTTTCGAATTTATGGTGCGTTGGCTGCACTTCCTCACCCCAGTCACTGACTTCAGTAAGCTCCTGGGGATGAGCAAGTTTGCCGCCTTCCCTAAATCCGAAATCTTTCGGATTGCAATTATGAGGCTCAAAAAATGACAATTATTAACCACACCCTCGGTTTCCCTCGCGTTGGCCTGCGCCGCGAGCTGAAAAAAGCGCAAGAGAGCTACTGGGCGGGCAATGCCACTCGCGAGGAGCTGCTGGCGGTAGGCCGGGAACTGCGCGCCCGTCACTGGGAGCAGCAGAAGCAGGCCGGTATTGACCTGCTGCCGGTGGGCGATTTCGCCTGGTACGACCATGTTCTGACCACCAGCCTGCTGCTTGGCAACGTGCCGGCTCGTCATCAGAACAAAGACGGCTCTGTCGATATCGATACCCTGTTCCGCATTGGCCGCGGCCGCGCTCCTACCGGCGAGCCAGCGGCCGCTGCGGAAATGACCAAGTGGTTCAACACCAACTATCACTACATGGTGCCAGAGTTCGTGAAGGGCCAGCAGTTCAAACTGACCTGGACCCAACTGCTGGATGAAGTGGACGAAGCGCTGGCGCTGGGCCACAAGATCAAGCCCGTGCTGCTGGGGCCGGTGACCTATCTGTGGCTGGGCAAAGTGAAAGGCGAACCGTTTGACCGTCTGAGCCTGCTGAATGACATCTTGCCGGTTTATCAGCAGGTGCTGGCCGAACTGGCGAAGCGCGGCATTGAGTGGGTGCAGATTGATGAACCGGCGCTGGTGCTGGAGCTGCCGCCAGCGTGGCTGGAGGCCTTTAAACCGGCTTATGACGCCCTGCAGGGCCAGGTCAAACTGCTGCTGACCACCTATTTTGAAGGCGTTAGCGACAATCTCGCGACCATTGCTGCGCTGCCGGTCCAGGGGCTGCACGTCGATCTGGTCCACGGTAAAGATGATGTCGCCGAACTGCATAAATGTCTGCCTGCCGACTGGCTGCTGTCCGCCGGCCTGATCAACGGGCGTAACGTCTGGCGCGCCGATCTCGCCGAAAAATATGCGCAAATTAAAAACCTCGTCGGTAAGCGCGAGCTGTGGGTCGCGACATCCTGCTCTCTGTTGCACAGCCCGATCGACCTGAGCGTGGAGACGCGCCTTGATGCGGAAGTGAAGAGCTGGTTTGCCTTCGCGCTGCAAAAATGCGGTGAGCTGGCGCTGCTGCGCGATGCGCTGAACAGCGGCGATACCGCGGCGATTACCGAGTGGAGCGCGCCAGTCCATGCCCGTCGCCATTCGACGCGCGTACACAACCCGGCGGTGGAAAAACGGCTGGCGGCGATCACCGCTCAGGACAGCCAGCGCGCCAGCCCCTATGAGGTTCGCGCTCAGGCGCAGCGTCAACGCTTTAACCTGCCGGCGTGGCCGACCACCACTATCGGGTCATTCCCGCAGACGACCGAGATCCGCGGCCTGCGCCTGGACTTCAAAAAGGGCAATCTGGACGCCAGTCATTATCGTACCGGCATTGCGGAACATATTAAGCAGGCGATCGTCGAGCAGGAGCGGTTAGGATTAGACGTACTGGTGCATGGGGAAGCCGAGCGGAACGATATGGTGGAATACTTCGGTGAGCATCTGGACGGTTTCATCTTCACGCAAAACGGCTGGGTGCAGAGCTATGGCTCCCGCTGCGTGAAGCCGCCGGTGGTGATCGGCGACGTCAGCCGTCCACAGGCGATCACCGTCGAATGGGCGAAGTACGCGCAGTCGCTGACCGACAAGCCGGTGAAAGGGATGCTCACTGGACCGGTGACGATTCTGTGCTGGTCCTTCCCGCGGGAAGACGTCAGCCGTGAAACCATCGCGAAACAGATTGCGCTGGCCCTGCGTGATGAAGTGGCGGATCTGGAAGCGGCCGGTATCGGCATCATCCAGATTGATGAGCCTGCTTTGCGCGAAGGGTTACCGCTGAAGCGCAGCGACTGGGATGCCTATCTGCAGTGGGGTGTGGAAGCCTTCCGCCTTAACGCCGCGGTGGCCAAAGACGACACTCAGATCCATACCCACATGTGCTATTGCGAGTTCAACGACATCATGGACTCCATCGCCGCGCTGGACGCCGACGTGATCACCATTGAAACCTCGCGTTCCGACATGGAACTGCTGGAGTCGTTCGAAGTGTTCGAGTATCCCAATGAAATCGGGCCGGGGGTATATGATATTCACTCGCCAAACGTACCGAGCGTGGAGTGGATCGAAGCGCTGCTGGAAAAAGCCGCGCAGCGTATCCCGGCGGAGCGGCTGTGGGTTAACCCGGACTGCGGCCTGAAAACCCGGGGCTGGCCGGAGACTCGCGCCGCGCTGGCGAATATGGTGCAAGCGGCGCGTAACCTGCGTCAATCTGCCTGATCGTCACCCGAAAAATCAAAAAGGAGGCATTTGCCTCCTTTTTTCATGCTTTGGACGATTACCCTTTTTTACCGCCATATTGAGCAAACCAGTCGAGCATCCGCTGCCAGCCGTCTTTGGCTGACTCTTCGTGATAGCTGGCGCGATAGTCGGCGTTAAAGGCGTGATCGGCTTCAGGATAGACCACGATTTCCGCCGTGGCGTTGGCCGCCCGCAGCGCCTGGCGCATGGTTTCGACGGTGTCCTGTGGAATGCTGGCGTCTTTGGCGCCGTACAGGCCGAGTACCGGGGCGTTGAGATCGACGGCGATATCCACCGGGTGTTTTGGCGAATTCAGCGATTTTTCTCCTACCAGTTTGCCGTACCAGGCTACCGCCGCCTTCAACTGCGGGTTATGGGCAGCATATAGCCAGGTGATACGTCCGCCCCAGCAGAAGCCGGTGATCAGCAGACGATGGGCATCGCCGCCATGGCGCGCCGCCCAGCTGGCGACGTGGTCGAGATCCGCCAGCACCTGCGCGTCCGGCACCTTCGTAACCAGCTCTTTAAACAGGGTCGGGATATCGTGATACTCATTCGGATCGCCCTGACGGAAGTACAATTCAGGCGCGATAGCCAGATAGCCTTCCTGCGCCAGGCGACGACAAAGATCGCGAATATGCTCATGCACGCCGAAGATTTCCTGCACCACGATGACGATCGGCAATGGGCCATCGGCGTTTTTCGGGCGGGCATGGTAAGCCGGCATGTTTTCCCCCTGAGAGGGAATAGAGGTCTCTCCGGCGACAATATGCTCTTCCGGCGTATGAACGGCGGTTGCGGCATGCGGCGAGGCTGCAGGTGCGAATCCAGGTTGCTTGGTGGTGGTCATGGTATTCTCCGTACCCTTATTTATTAGCGCATCAGTAACTATAGACCCTTTACCTTTAGTTCGGGCGGTAATAAAGCACAGTGCCTGAAAGCGGCTATCTTTTGTTCAGTGACGATGAATATAACTTGTTAATGTGATGTTTATCACTATTTACTGAAAAACAACTGCAATCATTATTGTTCTTGGTGACTAACATCACAAAATGTTGCCAGGGGCTTCTGTACAGTACCGTTTTGCTTCTGCTGATAATTCGACCCACAGAGGAGTTTTTTATGTCCAAGTCTGATGTTTTTCATCTCGGCCTCACCAAGAACGATTTACAAGGGGCTACGCTGGCTATCGTCCCTGGCGATCCGGAGCGTGTGGAAAAGATCGCCGCGCTGATGGATAAGCCGGTTAAGCTGGCATCTCACCGCGAATTTACCTCCTGGCGCGCGGAACTGGACGGCAAACCGGTGATCGTCTGCTCCACCGGCATCGGCGGCCCGTCTACGTCTATCGCTGTGGAAGAGCTGGCGCAGCTTGGCGTGCGTACCTTCCTGCGCATTGGCACCACCGGCGCCATTCAGCCGCACATCAACGTTGGCGATGTGCTGGTGACTACCGCTTCCGTTCGTCTGGACGGCGCCAGCCTGCACTTCGCGCCGATGGAATTCCCGGCCGTCGCAGATTTCGCCTGCACCACCGCGCTGGTGGAAGCAGCGAAATCCATTGGCGCCACCACCCATATCGGCGTGACTGCTTCCTCGGATACCTTCTACCCGGGACAGGAGCGTTACGACACCTTCTCCGGCCGCGTAGTGAGCCGCTTCAAAGGCTCCATGGAAGAGTGGCAGGCGATGGGCGTGATGAACTATGAAATGGAATCCGCTACGCTGCTGACCATGTGCGCCAGCCAGGGTCTGCGCGCCGGGATGGTAGCCGGGGTTATCGTTAACCGTACCCAGCAAGAGATCCCTAACGCCGAAACCATGAAGCAAACCGAAAGCCACGCGGTGAAAATCGTCGTGGAAGCGGCGCGCCGTCTGCTGTAATTCAACGCTTTCCCTGTCAGGCCGGATCCTCCGGCCTTTTTTTTGCGTCGCCTCTCGCAGGAAATTCCTTTTAAACTGGACGTTTGTACAGCACAATTCTATTTTGTGTCATCAGGTTATCGCAGGGGGCGTCGTGGATCTCTCCATTATTATCAGCGCGGTTATCGCACTGGCTGCTGGATTAATCGTCGGCTGGCTGGCGACCAAAGCGCGCGCCGATCAAATTCGGGCCGATCTTATCGAGGAGCGGCGAGAGCTGGATATTGAGCTGAGCGCCGCCCGTCAGCAGCTGGTACAGGAAGCCCACTGGCGTGAAGAGTGCGAGCTGCTGAACAACGAGCTGCGCAGCCTGCGGGATATCAATACCTCGCTGGAGGCCGATCTGCGGGAGGTTACCACCCGGCTCGAATCCACCCAGCTGCATGCGGAAGATAAGATCCGCCAGATGGTGAACAGCGAGCAGCGCCTGAGCGAGCAGTTTGAAAACCTCGCCAACCGCATTTTCGAACACAGCAACCGACGCGTCGATGAGCAAAATCGCCAGAGCCTGCATGGCCTGCTGACCCCGCTGCGCGAACAGCTGGACGGGTTCCGCCGCCAGGTGCAGGAGAGCTTCGGCCAGGAGGCGCGGGAAAGGCACACCCTGGCGCATGAGATCCGCAACCTGCAGCAGCTGAACGCGCAGATGGCGCAGGAGGCGCTGAACCTGACCAAAGCGCTGAAGGGCGATAACAAAACTCAGGGCAACTGGGGGGAAGTGGTTCTCACCCGCGTGCTGGAAGCCTCCGGCCTGCGGGAAGGCTATGAGTACCAGACCCAGGTCAGCATCGAGACCGACAACCGCTCGCGGATGCAACCGGACGTCATCGTGCGCCTGCCGCAGGGTAAAGACGTGGTTATCGACGCCAAAATGACCCTTGTCGCCTATGAGCGCTATTTCAACGCCGAGGACGACTACACCCGCGAAGTCGCGCTGCAGGAGCACCTTGCCTCGGTGCGTAATCATATCCGCCTGCTGGGACGCAAGGATTATCAGCAACTGCCGGGCCTGCGCTCCCTCGACTATGTGCTGATGTTTATTCCCGTCGAGCCGGCATTCCTGCTGGCCATTGATCGCCAGCCCGAGCTTATCAGCGAGGCGCTGCAAAATAATATTATGCTGGTCAGCCCGACGACGCTGCTGGTGGCCCTGCGCACCATCGCCAATCTGTGGCGTTATGAGCACCAGAGCCGCAACGCGCAGAAGATCGCCGAGCGGGCGGGGCGCCTTTACGACAAAATGCGCCTGTTTGTGGACGATATGTCCGCTATCGGCCAGAGTCTGGATAAAGCGCAAGAGAACTATCGCCAGGCGATGAAAAAGCTCGCTTCCGGGCGCGGTAATCTGCTGGCTCAGGCGGAGGCTTTTCGCGGGTTGGGCGTGGAGGTCAAGCGCGGGATTAATCCTGATTTAGTCGAACAAGCCACTGCTCAGGACGATCAATATCGTCTCGAAGAGGAGGATAACCTGCCGGAAAATGACGCATTTTCGCCCGACTCTGCCGAGGCGGTGCGCAGCCGGGAGGCGGCTCCGCCACGCTGAAACGTATGGGAAATGCGCTGAGTCTGATACACTCAGTGAACATTTTCTTGAAAAGCAAGCAGGCATAAAGATGGTTGAGGATTCACAAGAAACGACGCACTTTGGCTTTCAGACGGTCGCTAAAGAGCAGAAAGCGGACATGGTGGCGCATGTATTCCATTCTGTCGCCGCAAAGTATGATGTGATGAATGACTTAATGTCGTTTGGTATCCATCGTTTGTGGAAGCGTTTCACCATCGACTGCAGCGGTGTACGTCGCGGGCAGACCGTGCTGGATCTGGCGGGGGGTACCGGTGATTTGACGGCTAAGTTTTCCCGTCTGGTAGGGGAAACCGGCCGCGTTATGCTTGCTGATATCAATGATTCAATGCTCAAAATGGGCCGCGAAAAGCTGCGCAATATCGGCATCGTGGGTAACGTTGAGTATGTTCAGGCCAACGCGGAAGCCCTGCCGTTTGCTGATAATACCTTTGACTGCATCACCATCTCTTTCGGTCTGCGTAACGTGACCGACAAAGAAAAAGCGCTGCGTTCGATGTACCGCGTGCTGAAGCCGGGCGGACGTCTGCTGGTGCTGGAGTTTTCTAAACCCATTATTGAACCGCTGAGCAAAGCCTACGACGCTTACTCCTTCCATATCCTGCCGAAGGTGGGCGAGCTGGTGGCAAAAGACGGCGACAGCTATCGCTACCTGGCGGAGTCGATCCGTATGCATCCGGACCAGGAATCCCTGAAAGGGATGATGCAGGATGCAGGCTTCGAAAGCGTGGACTACTACAACCTGACGGCAGGTATCGTTGCTTTGCATCGCGGTTACAAGTTCTGACAGGAGGGACGCTATGCCTTTCACACCCCTGGTGACCGCTGGCATTGAAACGGCGCTGAATACTTTCCTCTGGCGCGACAAAGCGCTAAAACCCGCCCGCCAGCGCCTGCTGGGCAAGGTATTGCGGGTACAGCTGCAGGACTTCTCCACGCCCGTGGTGCTGGTGTTCAGCGAACGCCAGGTTGATGTCCTGAGCGCCTGGGAGGGAGAGGCCGACTGCACCGTGATTACCCGGCTCAGCGTACTGCCAAAACTGCGCAACCGTCAGCAGCTCACGGCGCTTATCCGCAGCGGCGAGCTGGAAGTGCAGGGCGATCTGCAGGTGGTGCAGAACATGGTCACCCTGTGCGATCTGGCGGAGTTCGATCCCGCTGAACTGCTGGCGCCTTACACCGGCGACATCGTGGCCGAAGGCGTCGGTAAAGTTCTCCGCGGCGGCGCTCAGTTTTTACTGAAAGGGGCGCAGCGCCAGCAGCGCTATGTCGCGGAAGCGATCACTGAAGAGTGGCGCCTGGCGCCGGGGCCGCTGGAGCTGGCCTGGTTTGCTGAAGAGACGACGGCTATTGAACGCGCGCTGGCCGCACTGGAAAAACGGCTGGAAACGCTGGAGGGCAAATGACGCCAGGAGAATTACGGCGCCTGTATTTCATCGTCCACACCTTTTTGAGCTACGGGCTCGATGAGCTCATCCCCAAAATGCGGATCACGCTGCCGCTGCGTATCTGGCGGCGGATGCTGTTCTGGATGCCAAACCGCCATCAGGATCAACCCCTTGGCGCCCGTCTGCGGCTGGCGCTTCAGGAGCTGGGGCCGGTGTGGATTAAATTCGGCCAGATGCTTTCCACGCGGCGGGATCTCTTTCCGCCGCATATTGCCGATCAGCTGGCGCTGTTGCAGGACCGCGTGGCGCCCTTTGACGGGAAGCTCGCGCAGCAGCAGATAGAGAAAGCGATGGGTGGCCTGCCGGTGGAGGCCTGGTTTGATGATTTCTCCGTTGAGCCGTTAGCCTCGGCGTCTATCGCCCAGGTGCATACCGCGCGTCTGAAAGAGAACGGCAAAGAGGTGGTGATCAAGGTTATCCGTCCGGATATTTTGCCGATCATTAAAGCGGACATGAAGCTCATCTACCGCCTGGCGCGCTGGGTGCCGCGTCTGCTGCCTGACGGCCGCCGTCTGCGCCCGCAGGAGGTAGTTCGTGAGTATGAAAAAACGCTGCTGGACGAGCTGAACCTGCTGCGGGAATCCGCTAACGCCATTCAGCTGCGGCGTAATTTCGAAGAGAGCCCGATGCTGTATGTGCCGGAAGTGTACCCCGACTACTGCAGCGAAAGCATGATGGTGATGGAGCGCATCTACGGCATTCCGGTGTCCGACGTCGAGGCGCTGGAGGCTCAGGGAACCAACCTGCAGCTGCTGGCGGAGCGGGGCGTGCAGGTCTTCTTCACCCAGGTGTTCCGCGACAGTTTTTTCCATGCTGATATGCACCCTGGCAACATATTCGTCAGCTACGAGCACCCGGAAGATCCGCAGTATATCGGTATCGATTGCGGCATTGTCGGCTCGCTGAACAAAGAAGATAAGCGCTATCTGGCGGAAAACTTTATCGCCTTTTTCAACCGCGATTATCGTAAGGTTGCCGAGCTGCACGTCGACTCCGGTTGGGTTCCGCCGGACACTAATGTTGAAGAGTTTGAGTTCGCGATCCGCACGGTCTGCGAGCCCATCTTTGAGAAGCCGCTGGCGGAGATCTCCTTCGGCCACGTGCTGCTTAATCTGTTCAACACCGCGCGGCGCTTCAATATGGAAGTCCAGCCGCAGCTTGTTTTGCTACAGAAGACATTACTTTACGTAGAAGGGGTAGGCCGGCAGCTCTATCCTCAGTTAGACTTGTGGAAAACGGCGAAGCCTTTCCTTGAGTCGTGGATCAAAGATCAGGTCGGTATTCCGGCGCTGGTGCGCGCGTTTAAAGACAAAGCGCCGTTCTGGATCGAAAGAATGCCTGAAATACCTGAGCTGGTGTATCAGAGCCTGCAGCAGAGCAAACAGCTGCAGACCAGCGTCGATACTATCGTGCGGGATATGCATGTGCGTCATGTGCGCCAGGGCCAATCCCGTTATCTGTTTGGTATAGGCGCGGTTTTATTGCTCAGTGGTACGCTGCTCTTTATCCATCGCCCTGAGTGGGGAATGATGCCCGGCTGGCTGATGGCCGGCGGTGTCGTGACCTGGCTGATTGGCTGGCGAAAAACCCGCTGATCGGTTCGCCACTTCATGACGCAGGCTTATTTGCGCAAAATCATGCCGGTGGCCTGACGGCGAGGCGGCTGGCAGGATGGCGTGTATAATGCGTCCACATAATTCATCATCTGTCATAGGGGAACGTGTATGGGTGGTATCAGTATTTGGCAGTTATTAATTGTTGTCGTCATCGTAGTTCTGCTTTTCGGGACGAAGAAGCTGAGCTCACTGGGGTCAGACTTAGGGGCATCCATCAAAGGCTTTAAAAAAGCCATGAGTGATGATGATAAACCCGAAAAGTCGGCGCCAGACGCAGATTTCACGGCGAAAACTATCGCCGACAAACAGGATGATGCAAAAAAAGACGAGACAAAACGCCACGACAAAGAGCAGGTGTAACTCGTGTTCGATATTGGTTTTAGTGAACTACTGCTGGTGTTTGTAATTGGCCTCATTGTTCTGGGGCCACAGCGGCTTCCCGTCGCGGTTAAAACGGTGGTTGGCTGGATCCGTACGCTACGGTCGCTGGCGACCACGGTGCAGAATGAGCTGGCTCAGGAGCTAAAACTGCAGGAGTTCCAGGAGAGCCTCAAGAAGGTGGAAAAGGCCAGCCTGAATAACCTGACGCCGGAGCTGAAAGCCTCTATGGACGAGCTGCGCGAGGCCGCGGAGTCGATGAAGCGCTCCTATAGCGCCCACGATCCGGAAAAGGCCAGCGACGAAGCGAATACCATCCATAATCCGGTGGTGAAAGGCAGCGAAGCGCAGCGGCAGGACGTCACGCCGGCGACGGCCGAACATCAGGCCAGCGCTCCGGCTCATGCGCCTGAGCCCGTGGCCGACGAGCAACCCGCTTCACCGGCAGAGAAAACATCCGCTACGGCGGCTGCCCCCCATTCTTCCCCCGCATCGAGTGATAAACCGTAAACATGGGCGTAGACGATACACAACCGCTAATTTCGCATCTGATTGAGCTGCGCAAGCGTCTGCTCAACAGCATCATTGCTATCCTGGTGATCTTCCTGGCGCTGGTCTATTTCGCCAATGATATCTATCAGCTGGTCTCGGCCCCGCTTATCAGCAAGATGCCGGTAGGCGCGACGATGATCGCCACCGATGTCGCTTCACCTTTCTTTACGCCGATAAAGCTGACCTTTATGGTGTCGGTGATCCTGTCGGTGCCGATTATTCTGTATCAGGTATGGGCCTTCGTCGCGCCGGCGCTGTATAAGCACGAGCGCCGGCTGGTGGTGCCCTTGCTGGTCTCCAGCACGCTGCTGTTCTATATCGGCATGGCTTTCGCGTATTTTGTCGTGTTTCCGCTGGCGTTCGGCTTTCTGACCCATGCTGCCCCGGAGGGGGTGCTGGTCTCGACCGATATCCGCAGCTATCTCGACTTCGTGATGGCGCTGTTTATGGCGTTCGGGGTCTCTTTTGAGGTGCCGGTCGCCATTGTGCTGCTCTGCTGGATGGGCGTCACTACGCCGGAAGAGCTGCGCAAAAAACGGCCGTATGTGCTGGTGGGCGCCTTCGTGGTGGGCATGCTGCTGACGCCGCCGGACGTGTTCTCGCAGACGCTGCTGGCCATTCCGATGTACTGTCTGTTTGAAGTCGGGGTGTTCTTTGCCCGCTTCTACACCGGGAAGCGTCTGACGCGTGATGACGATGCCGCGGCCGAAGCTGAAGCCGCTGAGCACAGAGAAGAGTAATACCGCCAACCGCCCGTCAGGGCGGTTGTCATATGGAGCGATCATGTTTGATATCGGCGTTAATCTGACCAGTTCGCAGTTTGCCCGCGACCATGATGAGGTGGTGGCGCGCGCCCGGTCGGCGGGTGTCCACGGCATGCTGCTGACCGGCACAAATTTGCCGGAGAGCCAGCAGGCGCAGAGAATGGCGAGCCATTACGCCGGCTGCTGGTCCACGGCGGGGGTTCATCCCCATGACGGCAGCAGCTGGACGCCAGCGGTCGCCGAGGCGATTTATGTCCTTGCCCGCGAGCCGCAGGTGGTGGCGATAGGGGAATGTGGTCTGGATTTTAATCGTAATTTCTCCACGCCGCAGGAGCAGGAGGCGGCATTCAGCGCCCAACTGGCGCTGGCCGCCGAGCTGTCGATGCCGGTGTTTTTACACTGCCGCGACGCCCACGACCGGTTTCTGACGCTACTTAAACCCTGGCTTGGGAAGATCCCGGGCGCGGTGCTGCACTGCTTTACCGGCAGCCGCAGCGAGGCGCAGGAATGTCTGGATCTGGGGCTGTTTATCGGCATTACCGGTTGGGTGTGCGATGAGCGGCGCGGGCTCGAGCTGCGAGAGCTACTGCCGGCGATCCCGGCGGAACGTCTGCTGCTGGAGACCGATGCGCCCTATCTGCTGCCGCGCGACCTCAAGCCGAAACCCGCCTCGCGTCGTAACGAGCCCGCGTATTTGCCGCATATCCTGGCCAGCGTCGCGGCCTGGCGCGGCGAGGAGGCGCAGTGGCTTGAGGCGCAAACGGACGCCAACGTCAGAGCGCTGTTTGGCGTCGACGTTATCGGCGCTTAGATTTTCTGGAAATCGGTGTTTTTTACGCTCTGCAGGACTTGCTTATTCAGCAGGTTTAACAGCAACATAGAGCGTGCTTCACCGTCCGGCTCGGTAAAGATAGCCTGTAAGCCTTCGAACGCGCCGTCGGTGATCAGTACGCTATCGCCCTCATGCGGCGTTTCCGGGTCGGTGATGCCTTCCGGTTTATAGATAGAGAGCTGATGGATGACCGCCGAAGGGACGATAGCGGGTAGGGCGCCAAAGCGCACGAAGTTGTTAACCCCGCGGGTGGCGCTGATGGTGGTGGTATGAATCACCTCTGGATCGAACTCAATAAACAGGTAGTTCGGGAACAGCGGTTCGCTGACCATGGTGCGTTTACCGCGAATGATTTTTTCCAGCGCAATCGTCGGCATCAGGCAGTTAACTGACTGACGTTCCAGATGTTCCTGGGCTCGTTGTAGCTGCCCACGTTTGCAATACAGTAAGTACCAGGCTTGCATAATGACTCATTCCACTTCTAATAACGGCAAGCATAACAAATGGCTGGTGTAATCGCGAAAGCCATTATAATTGAAATCCAAATTTCAGCGTTCTTTCACGCTAATTTAACAAAATTACAGCATCTCGCCGTTGAACACCGTATAATTAGCCGCCTGTAGAGAGGTCAATAACACTTTCATGAAATATCACGATCTTCGCGACTTTCTGACACTCCTGGAACAACAGGGCGAACTAAAACGTATCACTCTGCCGGTCGATCCCCACCTGGAAATCACCGAAATTGCCGACCGCACCCTGCGCGCTGGCGGTCCGGCGTTGCTGTTTGAGAATCCGAAAGGCTATACCATGCCGGTGCTGTGCAACCTGTTCGGCACGCCGCGGCGCGTGGCGCTGGGGATGGGTCAGGAGGACGTCAGTTCGCTGCGCGAGGTGGGTAAGCTGTTAGCCTTTCTGAAAGAGCCTGAGCCGCCCAAAGGTTTCCGCGATCTGTTTGATAAGCTGCCGCAGTTTAAGCAAGTGCTGAATATGCCGACCAAACGTCTGCGCGGCGCCCCCTGCCAGCAAAAAATCATCCAGGGCGATGACGTCGACCTGAGGAAAATCCCGATTATGACCTGCTGGCCGGACGATGCCGCGCCGCTGATCACCTGGGGGCTGACGGTGACCCGCGGGCCGCACAAAGAGCGGCAGAACCTGGGGATTTATCGCCAGCAGCTGATTGGCAAAAACAAACTGATTATGCGCTGGCTGTCTCATCGCGGCGGCGCACTGGATTTCCAGGAGTGGAGCGCGGCGCGTCCGGGCGAACGCTTCCCGGTTTCTGTGGCGCTCGGCGCCGACCCAGCGACCATTCTTGGCGCGGTGACCCCGGTGCCGGATACGTTGTCGGAATATGCCTTTGCCGGGCTGCTGCGCGGCACCAAAACCGAAGTGGTGAAATGCGTCTCGAACGATCTTGAAGTGCCAGCCAGCGCAGAGATTGTGCTGGAAGGTTATATCGAGGCCGGGGAGATGGCGCCGGAAGGTCCGTATGGCGACCATACCGGCTACTACAATGAAGTAGACCAGTTCCCGGTGTTTACGGTCACCCATATTACCCAACGTGAAGACGCGATTTATCATTCGACCTATACCGGCCGTCCGCCGGATGAGCCTGCGGTGCTGGGCGTGGCGCTGAATGAAGTCTTTGTCCCGATCCTGCAAAAACAGTTTCCGGAAATCGTCGATTTCTATCTGCCGCCGGAAGGGTGCTCCTACCGTCTGGCGGTGGTGACGATGAAAAAACAGTATGCAGGCCATGCCAAGCGCGTGATGATGGGCGTCTGGTCGTTCCTGCGCCAGTTTATGTACACCAAATTCGTGATTGTCTGCGATGACGATGTCAACGCTCGCGACTGGAACGATGTGATTTGGGCGATCACTACCCGTATGGACCCAGCTCGTGATACGGTACTGGTAGAGAATACGCCAATTGATTATCTGGATTTTGCCTCGCCGGTTTCCGGCCTGGGTTCAAAAATGGGGCTGGATGCCACCAATAAATGGCCTGGCGAAACCCAGCGTGAATGGGGTCGCCCAATCAAAAAAGATCCTGCCGTCACGGCGCGCATTGACGCCATCTGGGATGATCTGGCCATCTTTAAACAACAGTAAGCGGGGCTAACGCCGCTGTTTTGCTCTATAGACCCGACAGAGGGGACGCATGACAACCTTAAGCTGTAAAGTGACCTCGGTGGAGGCGATTACCGATACCGTGTATCGTGTTCGATTAGTACCGGAAGCGGCATTCTCTTTCCGCGCTGGCCAGTATCTGATGGTGGTAATGGATGAGCGCGACAAACGCCCATTCTCCATGGCCTCCACGCCGGCGGAACAGGAATTTATCGAACTGCATATCGGCGCCTCGGAGCTCAATCTGTACGCGATGGCGGTCATGGATCGCATCCTGAAAGAGCGCGAAATTGAGGTTGATATCCCGCATGGCGAAGCCTGGCTGCGTGAAGATGAAGACCGCCCGCTGATTTTGATTGCCGGCGGCACCGGCTTCTCTTATGTGCGTTCTATTCTGCTGACCGCGCTGTCACGCAATCCTCAGCGCGATATCGCGATTTACTGGGGCGGCCGCGAGACCAAACATCTGTACGATCTGGCTGAGCTGGAAGCCTTGAGCGTCAAACATCCGAATCTGCGTATTGAGCCGGTGGTTGAGCAGCCGGAAGAGGGCTGGCGTGGGCGTTCCGGCACCGTGCTGACCGCGGTGCTGCAGGATTACGGTACCCTGGCCGATCACGATATCTATATTGCCGGGCGTTTTGAGATGGCCAAGATTGCTCGCGACCTGTTCTGCAATGAACGCGGCGCGCGCGAAGATCGCCTGTTTGGCGACGCGTTTGCTTTTATCTGATATCTGCAAATAAAAAACCCGCCCCTGACAGGCGGGAAGAACGGCAACTAAACTGTCTCTCTTCGCCAATGACGTCATAACTGCGTCGGCTGCGCTCGCTCACCCGAATCACTTACTTCAGTAAGCTCATCGGGATTCGCTCGCTTGCCGCCTTGTTCTGACGCCATTGGCTGTGAGATACCCTTTTGTAAATTTACACCCGCTCAAACACGGTGGCGATCCCTTGTCCCAGGCCAATGCACATGGTGGCGAGGCCGAACTGGGCATCTTTACGCTCCATCTGATTGATCAACGTGGTGCTAATACGCGCCCCGGAACAACCCAGCGGATGACCGAGCGCGATCGCCCCGCCGTTAAGGTTGATCTTCTCATCGATCTGCTCCATCAGGCCCAGATCTTTAATGCACGGCAGGATCTGCGCGGCAAAGGCCTCATTCATTTCAAAGACGTCGATATCGCTGGTGGATAAGCCCGCTTTTTTCAGCGCCAGCTTCGAGGCGGGAACCGGGCCATAGCCCATAATGGACGGGTCGCAGCCGACCACCGCCATCGAACGGACGCGGGCGCGTGGCTTCAGCCCCAGTTCGCGGGCGCGACTTTCGCTCATCAGCAGCATCGCCGCCGCGCCATCGGAAAGGGCGGAAGAGGTACCCGCCGTTACCGTACCGGTCACCGGGTCAAACGCCGGCCTCAGGGTAGACAGCGTCTCGACGGTGGTTTCCGGGCGGATCACTTCGTCATAGTTAAAGGACTTCAGTACGCCATCGGCATCGTGGCCGCCAGTGGGGATAATCTCGGCTTTGAATGCGCCGGACTGGGTCGCAGCCCAGGCGCGGGCGTGGGAGCGCGCGGCGAACTGATCCTGCATTTCCCGGCTAATGCCGTGCAGACGCGCCAGCATTTCAGCGGTCAGCCCCATCATCCCTGCCGCCTTCGCCACGTTGCGACTCAGGCCCGGGTGGAAATCGACGCCGTGGCTCATCGGCACATGGCCCATGTGCTCCACGCCGCCAATCAGGCAAACGCTGGCATCGCCGGTCATGATCATGCGTGCGGCATCGTGCAGCGCCTGCATGGAAGAACCGCACAGACGGTTAACCGTGTTTGCCGGTACCGAATGCGGGATCTCCGCCAGCAGCGCCGCGTTACGGGCGATGTTAAAACCCTGCTCGAGGGTTTGCTGCACGCAGCCCCAGTAGATATCGTCTATTGCGCTAGCCTCAAGCGACGGGTTGCGCGACAGCAGGCTACGCATCAGGTGCGCGGAGAGGTCTTCCGCGCGCACGTGGCGAAATGCGCCGCCCTTTGAACGGCCCATCGGGGTGCGAATAGCATCGACAATGACAACCTGTTCCATTGTGACTCCTTAAGCCGTTTTCAGAGCGCCAACCGGACGGGCTGGCTCTACCTGGGGATAATACGCTTCGTTATGGCGCGCTTTGTCACGCAGACCGGCAGGGACTTCATACAGCGGCCCAAGGTGCTGGTACTGCTGCGCCATATCGAGATACTTCGCGCTGCCGATGGTATCCAGCCAGCGGAAGGCGCCGCCGTGGAACGGAGGGAAGCCGAGGCCGTATACCAGCGCCATATCCGCTTCCGCCGGGCTGGCGATAATGCCTTCTTCCAGGCAGCGGACGACTTCGTTAACCATCGGGATCATCATGCGGGCGATAATCTCTTCATCGCTGAAATCGCGCTTCGGCTGGCTGACGTCGGCCAGCAGGCTGTCGACGGCGGCATCTTCTTCTTTCTTCGGCTTACCTTTGCTGTCGTCTTTATAGCGCCAGAAGCCGAGGCCGTTCTTCTGGCCGAAACGGTTGGCGTCAAACAGGGCGTCTATAGCGTCGCGATAATCTTTCTGCATCCGCTGCGGGAAGCCCGCCGCCATGACCGCCTGAGCATGGTGCGCGGTGTCGATGCCGACCACGTCCAGCAGATAGGCCGGGCCCATCGGCCAACCAAACTGTTTCTCCATCACTTTGTCGACTTTGCGGAAATCCGCCCCGTCGCGCAGCAGCTGGCTGAAGCCGGCGAAGTAGGGGAACAGCACGCGGTTGACGAAGAAACCGGGACAATCATTGACCACGATTGGCGTCTTGCCCATTTTGCTGGCCCAGGCGACGACTTTGGCAATGGTATTATCCGGGGTTTTTTCGCCGCGGATCACTTCTACCAGCGGCATGCGATGCACCGGGTTAAAGAAGTGCATGCCGCAGAAATTTTCCGGGCGCTGCAGAACGCTGGCCAGCTCGCTGATGGGGATCGTTGAGGTGTTGGACGCCAGCACGGTATCCGGGCGGATTTTATTTTCCGTTTCCGCCAGCACTGCTTTCTTCACTTTCGGGTTTTCCACCACCGCTTCAACGACCACGTCCACGCGATCAAAACCGCTATACTCCAGCGTTGGCTGAATGGTGCTTATTACTCCGGCCAGCTTCAGACCGTCGATTTTGCCGCGTTCCAGCTGTTTATTCAGTAGCTTCGCCGCTTCGGTCATGCCGAGCGTCAGCGATTTATCGTTGATGTCCTTCATGATGACCGGTACGCCTTTCCACGCCGACTGATAAGCGATGCCGCCGCCCATAATGCCCGCGCCCAGGACGGCGGCCTGCTTCGGCGTTTCGACATCTTTGGTCAGTTTTTTCGCTTTCGCTTTGACGTACTGGTCGTTGAGGAAGATACCGACCAGCGCGCGGGCCTCATTGGTATGAGCCAGCGGGACAAAGCTTTTATTTTCCAGCACCAGGGCCTCTTCACGACCAAGACGCGCGGCGGCTTCAATGGTTTTCACCGCGGTGATCGGCGCCGGATAATGCTTCCCGGCGGTTTGCGCGACCATGCCTTTGGCGATGGTGAAACTCATCGTCGCTTCAATTTTGCTGAGCTTCAGCGGCTCCAGCTTCGGTTGACGTTTCGCTTTCCAGTCCAGGTCGCCCTGAATCGCCTGGCGCAGGATCGCCAGCGCGCCGTCGCGCAGTTTGTCGGCAGCAACTACGCCATCCACCAGGCCGATTTTCAGCGCTTGATCGGCACCGACATCTTTCCCGGCAGCAATGATCTCCAGCGCGCTGTCGGCGCCGAGCAGGCGCGGCAAACGGACTGAGCCGCCGAAGCCTGGCATAATGCCGAGTTTGGTTTCCGGCAGACCAATGCGCAGATCCGGCGTCGCCAGGCGATAATCGGTCGCCAGGACGCATTCACAACCGCCGCCCAGCGCGTAACCGTTGACGGCGGAGACAGTGGGGACCGGAAGATCTTCCAGACGGTTGAAGACGCTGTTAGCAAAATGCAGCCATTGGCTTAACTGCTCCTCAGGGACCAGGAACAGTGAGAGGAATTCCGTAATATCCGCGCCGACGATAAACGCCGCTTTTTCAGAGCGCAGCATCAGGCCTTTGAGATCGTTTTGTTTTTCCAGTACGTCCAGCGCATGACCGAGGCTGGCTACGGTTGCGGTATCAAGCTTGTTGACCGAACCTGGGGCATCGAACACCAGTTCGGCGATGCCATCTTCCAGCCAGTCGAGGTACAGGGTGTCGCCTTTGTAGAGCATGTCAGTCTCCTGAATCCAGCAATATGATCTGGTCATACCAGATGAAACGGAGTGTGGAATTTATGTTAAAGAATTGCAAATTACTCTTTAAATAATTGCTGGTCGGATCACATCCGGTGGAAATCACCCGCACGCAGGTCGATGTGCTAAGATGCGGAGTATCACGATCCCATAAAAGCAAAGGACAAAAGATGGAATCCCTGGCCGCGCTCTATAAAAATCATATTGTTACCCTACAAGAACGTACCCGCGACGTCCTGTCCCGTTTTCAGATGGATGCTCTGCTGATTCACTCCGGCGAGCTGGTTAACGTCTTCCTTGATGACCATCCATACCCGTTCAAGGTCAATCCGCAGTTCAAAGCCTGGGTGCCGGTGACTCAGGTGCCTAACTGCTGGTTGCTGGTGGACGGTGTGAATAAACCGAAGCTGTGGTTCTATCTGCCGGTTGATTACTGGCATAACGTTGAGCCGCTGCCAACCTCGTTCTGGACCGAAGAGGTCGATGTAGTCGCGCTGCCGAAGGCCGATGGCATCGGCAGCCAACTGCCTGCCGCTCGCGGAAATATTGGTTATATCGGGCCGGTGCCGGAGCGCGCGCTGGGTCTGGGAATCGCCGCGGATAAGATCAACCCGAAAGGGGTTATCGATTATCTGCATTACTACCGGGCTTACAAAACCGATTACGAGCTGGCCTGTATGCGTGAAGCGCAGAAGTCGGCGGTGAATGGTCATCGTGCGGCCTATGAAGCTTTTCAGTCCGGGATGAGCGAATTCGATATCAATCAGGCCTATCTTACCGCAACCGGTCACCGCGATACCGACGTGCCTTACAGCAACATCGTGGCGCTGAACGAGCATGCTTCTGTCCTGCACTACACCAAACTGGACCACCGCGCTCCGGCGGAAATGCGCAGCTTCCTGCTCGACGCCGGTGCGGAATATAACGGCTATGCTGCGGATCTGACGCGGACCTGGGCGGCACACGGCGATAACGATTTCGCCCATCTGATTAAAGACGTTAACGACGAGCAGCTGGCGCTGATTAGCACCATGAAAGCCGGGACTCGCTACGTCGATTACCATATCCAGTTCCACCAGCGTATTGCGAAGCTGCTGCGTAAACACCAGTTAGTCACTGACATGAGCGAAGAGGCGATGGTGGAAAACGATCTGACCGGGCCATTTATGCCGCACGGGATTGGTCATCCGCTGGGTCTGCAGGTGCATGATGTTGCTGGCTTTATGCAAGACGACTCCGGTACGCATCTGGCGGCGCCAGCGAAATACCCGTATCTGCGCTGCACCCGTATTATCGAGCCGCGTATGGTGTTGACCATTGAACCCGGCATCTACTTTATCGAGTCGTTACTGGCGCCGTGGCGTGAAGGCCCGTTCAGCAAACACTTCAACTGGCAAAAAATTGACGCCATGAAGCCATTCGGCGGGATCCGTATCGAAGATAACGTGGTGGTTCACGAAAACAGTATCGAAAATATGACGCGCGATCTGAAGCTGGCCTAATGGAGAGCTGGTTAATCCCGGCGGCGCCCGTTTCCGTCGTTGAGGAGATCAAAAAGAGCCGTTTTATCACGCTGTTGGCGCATACCGACGGCGTGGCGGCGGCGAAAGCCTTTGTCGAGTCCGTCAGAGCGGATCACCCCGATGCCCGTCACCACTGCGTGGCGTGGGTCGCCGGACCGCCTGATGATTCGCAACAGCTTGGGTTTTCTGATGATGGCGAACCGGCGGGAACGGCGGGTAAACCGATGCTGGCGCAGCTGATGGGAAGCGGCGTCGGCGAGATAACCGCTGTCGTCGTGCGTTACTACGGTGGTATCCTGCTGGGCACCGGCGGTCTGGTGAAAGCCTATGGCGGCGGTGTTCATCAGGCGCTGGCGCAGTTGACGACACTGCGCAAGACGCCGTTAACGGCATATACTTTGCAATGTGAATATGGGCAACTGGCCGGCGTCGAAGCGCT
This sequence comes from Klebsiella sp. JB_Kp042, assembly GCF_040065275.1. NCBI lineage: Bacteria > Pseudomonadati > Pseudomonadota > Gammaproteobacteria > Enterobacterales > Enterobacteriaceae > Klebsiella > Klebsiella sp. JB_Kp042. Next base: position 2,283 of record NZ_JBEAJL010000013.1, on the reverse strand, counting down.
GCTCGCCCAATTTTCCGGCAACGTCGTTGAAAGCGAATATCTGGCGTCGGTTCGGCTGCGCGTGGCGCTTCCCCAGGCTGAAGTGGCGGCTTTTTCAGCAAAACTGGCTGATTTTAGTCGCGGTTCATTGCAATTGCTGAAGATTAACGAATAATCCCCTCTGTTTTTTTGCCTATCAAAGGAAGCGCCAGAGATGCATTTTCGCGCCATAACCCGAATCGTTGGACTGCTGGTCATCTTGTTTTCGGGGACGATGATCGTCCCGGGATTAGTGGCCCTGATATATCGCGATGGCGCGGGACGGGCCTTCACTCAAACTTTTTTTGTCGCTCTGGCGATCGGCTCCATGCTGTGGTGGCCGAACCGTAAGCAAAAGGGTGAACTGAAATCCCGTGAAGGATTTCTGATCGTGGTGCTGTTCTGGACCGTGCTGGGTAGCGTAGGGGCCTTGCCCTTCATTTTCGCCGAACAGCCGAACCTGACGGTGACGGATGCCTTCTTCGAGTCATTTTCCGGCCTGACGACGACCGGGGCGACCACCCTGGTGGGGCTGGACTCGCTCCCGCACGCTATCCTCTTTTACCGGCAGATGCTGCAGTGGTTCGGCGGCATGGGGATCATTGTGCTGGCGGTGGCGATTCTGCCTATCCTCGGCGTCGGGGGGATGCAGCTCTACCGTGCGGAAATGCCCGGCCCGCTGAAAGATAACAAGATGCGCCCGCGCATCGCCGAGACGGCAAAGACATTGTGGCTCATCTATGTGTTACTGACGGTCGCCTGCGCATTGGCGCTCTGGTTTGCCGGTATGCCGGCCTTCGATGCGATAGGGCACAGCTTCGCCACCATCGCCATCGGCGGTTTCTCGACTCACGATGCCAGCGTCGGCTATTTCAACAGCCCGATGATCAACTCCATCATTGCCATCTTCCTGCTAATCTCCGGCTGTAACTACGGTCTGCATTTTTCGTTGTTGAGCGGACGCAGCCTGAAGGTGTACTGGCGCGACCCTGAGTTTCGAATGTTCATTGGCGTCCAGTTGACGCTGGTCATCGTCTGTACGCTGGTGCTATGGCTTCATAACGTGTACGGCTCGGTGCTGACGACGCTGAATCAGGCGTTTTTCCAGGTGGTGTCGATGGCGACCACCGCGGGATTCACCACCGATAGCATTGCGCGCTGGCCGCTGTTCCTGCCGGTGCTTCTGCTGTGCTCTGCATTTATCGGCGGCTGCGCAGGCTCCACGGGCGGTGGCTTAAAGGTTATCCGTATCCTGTTGCTGTTCAAGCAGGGCAACCGTGAGCTTAAGCGTCTGGTTCACCCGAATGCGGTGTATAGCATTAAATTAGGTAACCGCGCGCTGCCGGAACGTATTCTGGAAGCGGTATGGGGATTCTTCTCCGCCTATGCGCTGGTCTTTATCATTAGTATGCTGGCTATTATCGCCACCGGGGTGGATGACTTCTCCGCTTTCGCCTCCGTGGTGGCGACATTGAACAACCTCGGGCCTGGGCTCGGCGTCGTCGCGGACAACTTTGCCACCATGAACCCGGTCGCGAAATGGATCCTGATTGCTAATATGCTGTTTGGTCGTCTGGAAGTGTTCACCTTACTGGTGCTCTTTACTCCCACTTTCTGGCGCGAATAACAGGAGTGCTCGTGAAAACTTTAATTCTCTTTTCCACCCGCGACGGGCAGACACGTGAAATCGCTTCGTTTCTCGCCTCTGAGCTTAAAGAGCTGGGTATCGATGCGGACACCCTGAATCTGAACCGTACCGATGACGTGGAATGGCATCATTATGATCGCGTGGTGATTGGCGCGTCGATTCGCTACGGACACTTTCATCCGGCGGTGGACCGCTTTGTGAAAAAGCACCTTGCAGCATTGCAGGCGCTGCCGGGGGCATTCTTTTCGGTGAACCTGGTTGCGCGCAAACCCGAGAAGCGCACGCCGCAGACCAACAGCTATACGCGCAAGTTTCTGCTCAACTCGCCGTGGCAGCCGCAGAGCTGCGCGGTGTTTGCCGGGGCGCTACGTTACCCGCGTTACCGCTGGTACGATCGGTTTATGATCCGCCTGATTATGAAAATGACCGGGGGCGAAACGGATACCCGTAAAGAAGTGGTCTATACCGACTGGCAACAGGTCTCCCGATTTGCCCGAGAAATCGCGCAAATGATCCGCAAACAGGGCGTTTAAACAGCGTCTTGATGGAAAAGCGAGCGAACGAAAAGTTTTTTTGCATTTCCCCTTGTCACCTCAGAATTACTCCCTATAATGCGC
>NZ_JBEAJL010000012.1:0-84896 GCF_040065275.1 Klebsiella sp. JB_Kp042 | reverse complement strand
AAACCCCGCCGAAGCGGGGTTTTGACATAAAGAGGTGAAACTGACCGATAAGCCGCTTTCTTTGGGTATAGCGTCGTGGACAGTCATTCATCCGCGTCACGGATTCAGATAGCAAAAACCCCGCCGAAGCGGGGTTTTGACATAAAGAGGTGAAACTGACCGATAAGCCGGGTTCTGTCGTGGACAGTCATTCATCTAGGCCAGCAATCGCTCACTGGCTCAAGCAGCCTACCCGGGTTCAGTACGGGCCGTACCTTATGAACCCCTATTTGGCCTTGCTCCGGGTGGAGTTTACCGTGCCACGGACTGTTACCAGCCGCGCGGTGCGCTCTTACCGCACCCTTTCACCCTTACCTGATCCCGCTTGCGCGGGCCATCGGCGGTTTGCTCTCTGTTGCACTGGTCGTGGGCTGTGACACCCCCCAGGCGTTACCTGGCACCTTGCCCTATGGAGCCCGGACTTTCCTCCCCTCCGCCCGTCTCCCCCCGAAGGAGGACGACGACGAAGCGGCGACTGTCTGGTCAGCTTCGGCGCGCAGTATAGTGCGTTTACCGCCCGTTGTCATCCCTCTGTCGTCATCCCGCCCTGCAGGGCGGCAGCGCTATTGCGCGACGCACGAGAAATATTGTCCAACGCGCGCGAAACGCCGCTTCCTGCGTCGCAACCGAGGTAAACACGCGGAAGACGACGCCGATACCGCGTCCAGGCTCGCCCCGCCGTGGCAGTCTGATGCTGTTGCGCCAGGCATAACCACCGGGCCGCGCAGAGCTCTTCTTGTTAGCGAGTCACTTCCACTTTCGCCAGCTTTTCGTAGTAACAAGCCAGCGCGCTATGGTCAGCGGTGCCCAGACCGTCCGCACGCAGCGCCTGCATCATCTCCATTACCGCCGCCGTCAGCGGCAGCTGAGCGCCCACGCCGTGGGAGGTATCCAGCGCATTGGCCAGATCTTTAATATGCAGATCGATCCGGAAGCCCGGCTTGAAGTTACGATCCATCACCATCGGCGCTTTGGCATCCAGCACGGTACTCCCCGCCAGACCACCGCGGATCGCCTGATAAACCAGATCCGGATTGACGCCGGCTTTGGTGGCCAGAGTCAGCGCTTCGGACATGGCTGCGATGTTCAGGGCGACAATCACCTGATTAGCCAGTTTGGTCACATTGCCCGCGCCGATGTCGCCGGTATGCACCACGGAGCCGGCCATCGCTTTCATCAGCTCGTAATATTTGTCGAAGATCGCCTTGTCGCCGCCGACCATTACCGACAGGGTGCCGTCGATCGCTTTTGGTTCGCCGCCGCTTACTGGCGCGTCCAGCATATCAATGCCTTTAGCCTTCAGCGCTTCGCTGATTTCCCGGCTGGCCAGCGGCGCAATAGAGCTCATGTCGATCACCACGGTGCCCGGTTTCGCGCCTTCAATAATGCCGTTCTCCCCCAGCGCCACCTCTTTGACATGCGGCGAGTTCGGCAGCATGGTGATGATCACGTCGCACTGCTCGGCAATCGCCTTCGGCGTGGTCGCGGTCTCTGCGCCCGCGGCAATCACGTCGGCAATCGCTTCCGGGTTACGGTCAGACACCACCAGCGAGTAACCCGCCTTCAGCAAATTTTTGCTCATCGGCTTGCCCATAATGCCAAGACCGATAAAACCCACTTTGATTGTCATATTGTTCTCTCTCTTCATCCTGGTGACTATTTTTTAAAGGCATCAGCAAGTTTCTGGGTTGCGGAACGGAAGACGCCCAGATCGCTGCCGACGGCGACAAAAGAGGCGCCCCACTCCAGGTAGCGCCGCGCATCGGCCTCCACCGGCGCCAGAATGCCGCTTGGCTTACCGTGCTTCTTCGCGCTGGCGAAGATATGCTGGATGGCGCGCTGCACCTCAGGATGGGCGGCATTGCCCAGATGACCTAGCGCGGCGGCCAGGTCGCTCGGGCCGACGAACAGGCCGTCGACACCTTCGATCGCGGCAATCGCCTCGACGTTGTCCACCCCGATCTGGCTCTCAATCTGTACCAGAACAGAAATGTTCTTATTGGACTGGGCGAAGTAGTCCGGCACGGTGCCGAACATATTGCCGCGATGGGAAACGGAAACCCCACGGATCCCTTCCGGCGGATAGCGGGTAGAAGCCACCGCCTGCGCCGCCTGTTCAGCCGTCTCGACAAACGGCACCAGGAAGTTATAGAAGCCGATATCCAGCATGCGCTTAATAATGATGGGCTCGTTGGTCGGCACGCGAACCACCTGAGCGCTGGAACTGCCTTTCAGCGCCATAAGCTGCGGGATAAGCGTGGTGACGTCGTTCGGCGCGTGTTCCGCGTCCAGTACCAGCCAGTCGAAACCCGCCAGACCCAACACCTCGGTGCTAATCGGATTGGCCAGCGCGCACCAGCAGCCAATCTGCACCTGATGAGCCGCCAGCGCGGCCTTAAATTTGTTCGGGAAAATTGCGTTATCCATGATTTTTACCTTGCGTTAACCGTTGCTAACTTCTGCAATTCATTCGTTATATCACCAGCCCGGCGAGAGAGCCCCATTAGGCTGGAAAAGCGTATCGCCTGACCCCAAATATTATCCGCAGAGTAAACCGGCGAATGGGTGTCCTTTTTTATTCCCTGACCTTGAGTCCGGAAAATGTAAGCCCATCGCAAATTAACCATTTTTTATTATTCATTAGGTCACGGCTAAATTATTAACCCGCGATTCAAAGGCCAACCATGCAGATATCGGACGTCACAAAAACACGACTCAGTATAGTCAGCGCCAACTCGCCAGACACTATGCATAAACACAATATAAATACATTTTTAAAAGCTTAAGTTGGGCAATCGCCTTAAGCCATGGGCGCTAATCCACACTTCTTACGATTGCCCGCCCACCGCACGCGTCCATGGCGATAAGGAGTGATTTAGATCACATCTTCATGCCGACACACCTGACATTCTTTATTTCATTATTCTGCTCTACCGCGCCAGAATGACCATTTAATTATATTTTTAGTACCTGTTTGGAGATAACTGGACAATGGCCGATATTTCAATTCGACAACCATCGCCGACCGCGTTTTATATAAAAGTTGACCCAACAGATAATGTGGCGATTATTGTCAACGATCGGGGATTGACCGCCGGAACGCGTTTCCCGGACGGCCTGACGCTCATCGAGCACATCCCACAGGGGCATAAAGTCGCCCTGGCGGATATCCCTGCCCGCGGTGAAATTATCCGTTACGGAGAAGTGATTGGCTTCGCGGTGCGCGACATCCCCCAGGGAAGCTGGATTGACGAGTCGTTAGTGGAGTTGCCTACCGCCCCGCCGTTGAACACCCTGCCGCTGGCCACCAAAGTGCCCGCCCCGCTACCGCCGCTGGAAGGCTACACCTTCGAAGGCTACCGCAATGCCGACGGCAGCGTGGGCACCAAAAATCTGCTGGGTATCACCACCAGCGTGCACTGCGTTGCGGGCGTGGTCGATTACGTGGTGAAACTCATTGAACGCGACCTGCTGCCGAACTATCCCAACGTCGACGGCGTGGTGGGTCTGAATCACCTCTATGGCTGCGGCGTAGCGATTAATGCGCCAGCGGCGGTGGTGCCGATTCGCACCATCCACAATATCGCCCTTAACCCGAACTTCGGCGGCGAAGTGATGGTCATTGGCCTTGGCTGTGAAAAGCTGCAGCCCGAACGCCTGCTGCAGGGGACCGAAGATGTCAAAAGCATCCCGGTGGACAGCGCCAGCATCGTCAGCCTGCAGGATGAAAAGCACGTGGGCTTTAAATCGATGGTCGATGACATTCTGCAGGTCGCCGAGCGCCATCTGACGAAACTCAACCAGCGTCAGCGGGAAACCTGCCCGGCCTCTGAGCTGGTGGTGGGTATGCAGTGCGGCGGCAGCGACGCTTTCTCCGGCGTGACCGCCAACCCGGCGGTGGGTTACGCCTCCGATCTGCTGGTGCGCTGCGGCGCGACGGTGATGTTCTCAGAGGTGACCGAAGTCCGCGACGCTATCCATCTGCTGACCCCGCGGGCGATCAACGAAGAGGTGGGTCAACGCCTGCTGGAAGAGATGGCCTGGTACGATAACTATCTCGACATGGGCAAAACCGACCGCAGCGCCAACCCCTCCCCCGGCAACAAGAAAGGCGGCCTGGCCAACGTGGTGGAAAAAGCGCTGGGGTCGATTGCCAAATCAGGCAAAAGCGCCATCGTTGAGGTGCTTTCCCCTGGGCAGCGCCCGACCAAACGCGGCCTGATTTACGCTGCCACCCCCGCCAGCGATTTTGTCTGCGGCACCCAGCAGGTGGCCTCTGGCATCACGGTGCAGGTATTCACCACCGGCCGCGGCACGCCTTACGGACTGATGGCGGTACCGGTGATAAAAATGGCGACCCGTACCGAGCTGGCTAACCGCTGGTATGACTTAATGGACATTAACGCCGGCACCATCGCCACCGGCGAAGAGACGATTGAGGATGTGGGGCTGAAGCTGTTCGAATTCATTCTCGACGTGGCCAGCGGACGCAAGAAAACCTTCTCCGATCAATGGGGTCTGCATAACCAGCTGGCGGTGTTTAACCCGGCGCCGGTGACCTGATCGAGAGCGTAAGGGTTTAACCACTTTAAGCCCGGATTTATCCGGGCTGGTTGGTTAGGGGTGCTGTGCGGCAAGGAAGGCGGGCTGCACTTTTCTTCCGACATTTCTTCCGACATTTCTTCCGACATGTCGGATGACGCTCAAGCCACCCTTCACAATCTTAAGGGCGGCTTGCCAGGCTTTCACTGGTTTTACAGGATCACTCCCCCTGCTGCTCCAGGGCATACTTATACAGCGCATTCTTCTTCACACCGTGGATCTCCGCAGCCAGCGCAGCGGCTTTCTTCAGCGGCAGCTCCGCCTGCAGCAGCGCCAGGGTACGCAGCGCCGCCGCCGGCAGCGCCTCTTCCTGCGCCTTAAAGCCTTCGACGATCAGCACCATCTCGCCTTTGCGACGGTTTTCGTCTTCCCTGACCCACGCCACCAGCTCGCCAATCGGCGCCCCGTGGATCGATTCCCAGGTTTTGGTTAGCTCGCGGGCCAGCACCACGTAGCGGGATTCTCCCAGTACCGCACAGATATCTTCCAGACTCTCCACCAGCCGGTGGGTCGACTCGTAGAAGATGAGGGTGCGCGGCTCTTCTTCCAGCGCTTTCAGGGTATCGCGACGGCCTTTCGATTTCGCCGGCAGGAAGCCTTCATAGCAGAAACGATCGGAGGGCAAACCGGCGGCGCTGAGGGCGGCGATGGCCGCGCAGGGTCCCGGCAGCGGTACGACGCGAATATTCGCTTCACGACAGGTGCGCACCAGATGGTAGCCTGGGTCGTTAATCAGCGGCGTGCCGGCATCGGAGACCAGCGCGATGTTTTGCCCTTCTTTCAGTTTAGCGAGAAGTGTTTCCGCCTTTTGCTGCTCGTTATGGTCATGAAGCGCAAACAAGCGGGCGTTAATCGCAAAATGCTGCAGCAGCAAACCGGTGTGGCGGGTATCCTCCGCAGCAATTAAATCAACGGCTTGCAACACTTCCAGTGCGCGCTGCGTGATATCAGACAGATTTCCTATCGGAGTGGGCACAATATAGAGCTGCCCCTGAGAATTATCCGCTGATTCGTGTTGTTTCATTGTCTCGTCCGTATTGCCGATTTAATATTGAGCATTGAGCCAAAAAAATATCACTGGACACTTATGGTACCGTCAACATTTCTTCGTTCTAAGCCCGCGCGCTGTCTGCCCGTATTGCTGGCTACTCTTCTTTTTGCTGGCTGCGGCACCCACACGCAGGATCAAAGTACGGCGTTTATGCAGGGTACGTCGCAGGCCAACTCCAGTTTCTACTTGCAGCAGATGCAGCAAAGCACGAATGATAGCAAGACCAACTGGCAATTACTCGCCATTCGTGCACTGCTGCAGGAAGGAAAGAAGCAGCAGGCCATCGACCTGTTTAACCAGCTGCCGTCGAACCTGGACAGCACCCAGGCCCGTGAACAGTCACTGCTGGCGATAGAAGTGAAGCTGGCGCAGAACGACTATCAGGGGGCCCGTACGCTGTTGGCTAAGCTTGACCCGGCAAGCCTGGAGCAGCCTCAGCAGGCGCGCTACTGGCAGGCGCAAATCGATGCCAGCCAGGGTAAACCATCGGTTACGCTGCTGCGGGCCTTAATCGCCCAGCAGCCGCTGCTGAGCGATGCCAAACAGCGCCAGCAAAATATTGACGCGACCTGGCAAGCGCTGACCGCGATGACCCAGGATCAGGCCAATGCGCTGGTGATCAATGCCGATGAAAATACCCTCCAGGGCTGGCTGGATCTGCAGCGGATGTGGTTTGACAACCGCAACGATCCCACGCTGCTGAAAGCCGGCGTCAAAGACTGGCAGACGCGCTACCCGCAAAACCCGGGCGCCAAAATGCTGCCGACGGCGCTGGTGAACATGCAAAACTATAAGCCCGCCTCCATCAACAAGATTGCGCTTTTCCTGCCGCTGAACGGCCAGGCGTCGATCTTCGGCCGTACCATCCAGCAGGGCTTCGAAGCCGCCAAAAACGGCGCGCCGTCGGTGACGGGCAGCGCGGTTCCCGCTCAGGTCGCCCAGGCGGCGAACGCGTCCGGTAATGATGACGTGGTAAGCCCGTCGCAGGCGGAAATTACCGATCTTACGGCTACCGGAAGTCGCGCTGAACCGGTGCAGGCCCCGGCGCAAACCCAGGCAACGCCAGCCGCGGAGCCGGCCGCTCAGGCCCCGGCAGCGGTCGCCGCGCCGCAGACCACCGCCTCTCCGGCCACCCAGCCGGTCACTGCCCCGGCCGCACAGCCGCAGCCAGTGGTCGCCACCGCCGCCAACCCCTCGGCAGAACTGAAAATTTACGATACCACCAGCCAGCCGATCGGCCAGCTGCTTGCTCAGGCTCAGCAGGACGGCGCCACCCTCGTCGTCGGACCGCTGCTGAAAGAGAACGTCGAAGATGTTATCAAGAGCAATACGCCGCTCAACGTGCTGGCGCTCAACCAGCCGGAGAAAGTCGAAGGCCGCGCTAATATCTGCTATTTCGCGCTGTCGCCGGAAGACGAAGCGCGTGACGCCGCCCGACATATCCATCAACAGGGCAAACAGACGCCGTTGCTGCTGGTTCCGCGCGGCGCGCTGGGCGATCGTGTGGTCAGCGCGTTTGCCGACGAGTGGCTGAAGCTGGGCGGCGCCAGCGTTCTGCAGCAGCGTTTTGGCTCCACGGCGGAGCTGCGCGCTGGCGTTAACGGCGGAGGGGGCATTGCGCTGAGCGGCACCCCGGTCTCCACCCTGCCATCAGCGCAGAACAGCGTCCTCGGCAGTGCGGATGAGATGCCGGTTAGCAGCGGCGGCAGCGTCGACGCGGCCTACATCCTCGCCACCCCGGAACAGATTGGCTATATCAAACCCATGATCGCGATGCGCAACGGCAGCCAGAGCAATGTCACCCTGTACGCCAGCTCGCGCAGCGCGCAGGGCACCGCCGGTCCGGATTTCCGTCTGGAGATGGAAGGCCTGCAGTATAGCGAAATCCCGATGCTGGCTGGCAGCAACCCGGCGCTGATGCAGCAGGCGCTGTCTGCGGTGCGCAATGACTACTCGCTGGCGCGTCTGTATGCGATGGGCGCTGACGCCTGGTCGCTGGCAAACCACTTCACGCAAATGCGCCAGACGCCGGGCTTCGAGCTGAACGGGAATACCGGCGATCTGACGGCGACTCAGGACTGCGTGATTAACAGGAAACTGTCATGGCTCAAGTACCAGCAGGGACAAATCGTCCCGGCCAGCTAAGCAAACAGACCGGCGATGCATGGGAACACCGTGCTCGCCGCTGGCTGGAAGGCCAGGGCCTGCGTTTTATCGCCGCCAACGCCCGCGAGCGTGGCGGCGAAATTGACCTCATCATGCGCGACGGCGCCGTCACCGTCTTTGTCGAGGTGCGCTACCGCCGCAGCGCCCTGTACGGTGACGCGGCGGCCAGCGTCACCCCGCAAAAACAGCAACGCCTCCTTAAAGCCGCCCGTTTGTGGCTCTGCCGACAGAATGGGAGCTTTGAGACTGTGGATTGCCGTTTCGATGTGGTAGCCTTCACCGGAAACGACATCCAATGGCTAAAAAACGCCTTTGGCGAATAGCGTAATACCAGAAGTAAGGGATCCCGTGCTCGACAGAATCAAAGCCTGCTTTACCGAAAGCATTCAAACCCAAATTGCCGCAGCAGAAGCACTCCCGGACGCCATCTCCCGGGCGGCGATGACGCTCGTGCAGTCCCTGCTCAACGGCAACAAAATCCTCTGTTGTGGTAATGGCACTTCCGCCGCCAACGCACAGCATTTTGCTGCCAGCATGATTAATCGTTTTGAAACGGAACGCCCTGGTTTACCCGCCATTGCACTAAACACCGATAATGTGGTCTTAACTGCCATCGCTAACGATCGCCTGCATGACGAGATTTACGCCAAGCAGGTGCGCGCCCTGGGACACGCCGGCGATGTGCTGCTGGCAATCTCCACGCGCGGTAACAGCCGGGACATCGTCAAGGCAGTGGAAGCCGCCGTGACCCGCGACATGACCATCGTCGCGTTGACCGGCTATGACGGCGGTGAGCTGGCGGGCCTGTTAGGTCAGCAGGATGTCGAAATTCGCATCCCCTCGCACCGCAGCGCGCGTATCCAGGAGATGCATATGCTGACCGTCAACTGTCTGTGCGATTTGATAGATAACACTCTTTTTCCACACCAGGACGATTAAGGAGAACACATGAAGGCTCTCTCGCCCCTCGCCATCCTGCTTTCTGCACTACTGCTGCAGGGCTGCGTTGCCGCCGCGGTAGTCGGAACGGCAGCAGTCGGCACTAAAGCCGCAACGGACCCGCGTACGGTGGGAACCCAGGTCGATGACAGCACCCTGGAACTGCGCATCAATAGCGCCTTGTCGAAAGATGAACAGATTAAGAAACAGGCCCGCATCAACGTTACCGCTTATCAGGGCAAAGTCCTGCTGACCGGTCAGTCGCCGACGCCGGACCTCTCAGCCCGCGCCAAGCAAATCGCCATGGGCGTGGAAGGAACCACGGAAGTGTTTAACGAAGTGCGCCAGGGCCAGCCGATTGGTTTAGGCACCGCCTCTTCTGATACCTGGATTACCACCAAGGTGCGTTCGCAACTGCTGGGCACCGATCAGGTCAAATCCTCGAACGTGAAGGTGACCACGGAAAACAGCGAAGTCTTCCTGATGGGGCTGGTGACCGACCGTGAAGGCCGCGCGGCGGCGGATATCGCCAGCCGGGTGAGCGGCGTGTCCCGGGTGACTACCGCCTTTACCTACATCAAATAAAGCTGCAGTTTCCCGGCTGGCGCTACGCTTAGCCGGGCTGCAGTCCCCTGTTCGTTATGTGCCGGGTTAGGCGTAGCGCCGCCCGGCACATAATCCGGCTATCCGTACGTTTACAGCACACTACACCAGCGCCAGCGCACCGACAATCGCGCCGCACAGCGCCACCAGCCCGCCGGTCAGCCACAGCGCTTTGGCCGGGAAGGCTTTGCGCAGCATAATCAGCGACGGCACGCTCACCGCCGGCAACGTAATCAGCAGCGCCAGCGCCGGCGCGACGCCCATCCCTGCCAGCATCATCGTCTGGACAATCGGAATTTCCGCCGCGGTAGGGATCACAAACAGGCAGCCGGCGATCGCCATCGCGATGACCCAGAACAAGGTATTATCCACCACGCCATCGGCGTGCGGGAACAGCCAGACGCGCGCCGCCCCCAGCACCAGTACCGCGAGGATATAAACCGGGATGGTGTTCCAGAACAACGTCCACAGCGCCCGCAGCCAGCGGCTAAAGAAACCGCCCTGGGCCGCTTCCGGTTGCGCTTCAGGCACCACGGCAGGCTGCGTCGCCGCCTCTTTTACCCATTTCTGCACCAGCGTTGCGACAATCAGCACCGTCGCCAGGCCCGCCACCAGGCGAACCAGCGCAAACTGCCAGCCCAGAACAAAGCCCATAAACACCAATGTCGCCGGGTTGAGCAGCGGATTGCCCATCCAGAACGCCAGCGCCCCGCCCATCGACACCTGCTGTTTGCGCATCCCGGCCGCGACCGGCGCGGCGCAGCAGGTGCACATCATGCCTGGCAGCGAGAAAATCGCCCCCAGCAGCGTCCCCTGAAAACGCGATTGCCCCAGGGTGCGCAGCAGCCAGTCGCGCGGGATCAGCACCTGAATCAGCGACCCGAGCAGCACGCCGAGCTCCGCCGCTTTCCAGACGGCAAGGAAGTAAACCATCGCGTAGTCCCACGCCGCCTTTAACGGATTAGCGTCGGCCTGGGCGAGAATGGATTTACCGATACTGTGGGTTTCCGCAGCGGTGAAGGCTTTCCCGTAGTACGGCTGCCATTTGACGAACCACAGGCCGACAATCACGACGAGAAAGAAAAGCGCGGGTTTCCACCATTGAAATGGTGACGCCGCCTGAGATGAAGACTGACCAGCCATAGCATTCCCCAGCAAGAAATGTGGATATGAATTGAAGCCGTGAATACTACGCTGGAAGCCTGCGTTTGCAAACCGCTATTCCGCCTGCCGCGCGGCGCGCTCCCGCAGCTCGGACGATGACAGAATTTGCACCCCTTCGTGAGTGGGCGACAGCGCCTCCTCCAGCAGGGCAATCGCCACGTCGCGGGCCGCAATGGATTTCCAGTTCCCCGGTAAGAGTCGGAACAGCGGTTCGAGGAAGGTCTCATTGGTCCGTTTTTTTTCCCGCTCGCCTGACAGCATCGACGGCCGGGCAATGGTCAGCCGCGGCCATCCTTGCTCGATCAGCGCCGCCTCCATTTCCCCCTTCACCCGATTGTAGAAAAATGGCGAGTGGGCGTTAGCGCCCATCGCGCTGACCACCAGCATATGCTGAGCGCCTAGCCGTTTGCCGGTCAGCGCCGTATCAACAACCAGCGTAAAGTCGGCATGGACAAAGGCCTCTTTACTTCCCGCTTCCCGGCGCGTCGTTCCCAGACAGCAGAAGACGATATCGACCGGGTCGACCACCTGCGCCAGGGCATCGGTCAGCTGCGGATCGTACGGATTAAACACGCCTTCCGCCGGCGCCAGTGGGCGACGCGTCGGGGCGGCGATGGTGCTGATACGGGGCTCATTTTGCAGCAGCCGGAGTAAGTGACCGCCAACTAACCCGGTCGCGCCGGTCAATAATACCTGACTCATTGATTCTCCTTTACGGAATTCTCTGCCTTGCACTTTCGCGCTCATGTTCCAGGCTTAATACCTTACAAGGTAAGTATCCACCATCATCATGGAATTACCTCATTGACCATCCAGACAGCGGAGGAAGCATGAGTAAAAAGATAGCCGTGCTCATTACCGACGACTTTGAAGATTCTGAATTTACCTCTCCCGCCGAGGCGTTTAAGCTCGCCGGGCATCAGGTCGTGACGATCGAAAAGCAGGCTGGCAAGACGGTGAAGGGTAAACAGGGAGAAGCAGAGGTCGCCATCGATCGGGCCATTGATGACGTCACACCGGGTGAATTTGATGCCTTGTTGCTGCCAGGGGGCTATTCCCCGGACCAGCTGCGCGGGGATGAACGCTTTGTCACCTTTACGCGCGATTTTGTCAACGGCGGGAAGCCGGTCTTCGCCATCTGCCACGGCCCGCAGCTGCTGATCAGCGCCGATGTGATCCGCGGGCGCAAGCTCACGGCGGTAAAACCGATCGTGGTGGATGTGAAAAACGCCGGGGGCGAGTTTTACGACCAGGAGGTGGTGGTCGATAACGAACAGCTGGTCACCAGCAGAACGCCGGACGATCTGCCGGCCTTCAATCGCGAAGCGCTACGCCTGCTCGGCGCCGGCATCGCGCCGCCAGTGTAGCTTTTTCCCGAACCCCAGCGTGTTGTCGGTAAACTTGATTTCGTCCGGACGAATCTCCCAGACCGGCGCCGACAGCATGCGGGCCACCGGGAAGCGCTTGACATAGCGCTGGCGCATTCGCGCCTCTTCGTCGCCGCGCAGACGACGGATCTCGCCCTGGAACTGCACGCCGCGGATCAGGGCCACGGTTTTTGGCTGACCGTTGACCGTCCCGGCCACCTTCGCCCGCTCGCCGGTCATCTGGCCGTGGCGGGTGTGCTCCTCGCTGAGCAGATAAAAGGCCACAGTATCAGGGTCATAGACGTAAAAGGCATTCGCACACCACAGCTCGTCGTCACGGGAGACGCACCAGGTGACGACGTGCTGTTTACTCAGCCAGCGGCCAATGGCGGCAAGCGTATCCATCTTTCTTCTCCATTATGCTATGGTGCATACACCTTACCATAGTGACTTTGTGACCGTGTGCTGGTTTCTGTATCTCATTCGAACCGCGGATAATCGCCTCTATACCGGCATCACCACCGATGTGCCGCGCCGCTTTCGCCAGCATCAGGCAGGGAAAGGCGCGAAGGCGTTGCGCGGCAAAGGCGACCTGCGACTGGCCTTTAGTCATGAAGTTGGTGAACACTCACTTGCTTTGCGGCTGGAATACCGCATTAAGCAGCTAACGAAGCGCGAAAAAGAGCGCCTCGTTGCCGGAGAGGATACCGTTGAAACCCTGCTGGCAAGGCTCAAAAACGATTAAAGTGGTCGCTGTATTCGACCTGGCCGTGGACGCCTTCGAGGGCGTCATCCGCCAGGCGATGCACCTGGAACGCCTCCGCGCTGTCCGGCCAGCGGCAGCGGAGATCGAAGCGCGCGGCCGGTTCAAAACCAAAGCGACGGTATAACGCCGGGTCGCCCAGCGTCACCACCGCGGCATAGCCAAACTCATTCAGCGAATCCAGCCCTTCATAGACCAGCTGCCGGCCAATGCCCTGTCCGCGATAGCGTTCATCCACCGCCAGCGGCGCCAGGCCGACCCACTGCAGCTCTTCACCTTCCACCGCAACCGGGCTGAAGGCAACGTAGCCGATCACCTGGCCTTCATCATCCGTCGCCACTACCCCCAGCGTGATCAGTCCATCTTCACGCAGATCGTGCACCAGCTGCGCTTCGGCATCGCGGCCGAAGGTACGACGCAGTAGCGCGTCGATTCCCGGTGCATCAATCCCAATTTCCACTCGAATCAGCATGCCTCACCTACCGATGTCTGTTCAGGTTTCTGCGGGCTCTTCAGTCCAGCTTCGACAAAATCCGCCAGTTGCAGCAACATCACGCGCAGTGCTTTGGGCATCTGCTCGAGCTCAATGGCGTCCATCAAATTTTTTACATACAGCCCCAGCTCCGTATCGCCTTCAATAACCAGACGACGCTGGAAGAATAGCGTATCCGGATCCTGCTTGCGCGCGGCGATCATTAACAGATCGCTGGCGTCGGCGCTGAAGCTGACGTCGGCGTCGGCCTGCTGGCTGACCACCAGGCGACCATCGACTACCGAGGTATACCACAGCAGACCGATGTCACGCACATGAATACTTAACCAGCGCCCCTCGAGAAACTCCAGCTCACCCTCCGCCAGCGCCTGGCGAAACTGCCAGCTAAGCACCTGCTCCAGCACCTGGCGCTTGAGGGCAAAAGGCGCCAGCTTAACCGGCACGCTCATTAAAGACGGGCCAAAGTGGACCAGCCGGGAACGCAGTTTATCCAACACAAGCTTTACTCCATGAATGCAATTGTGCCGCTATTGTGCCATATCACATAAACAACATAGCGGCGTAAATCAACAAAAACGCGATGACGGCAGCCAGTTATTGGCGCCGCCAATACACTTTTAACTGCCTCAAATCAAAAATTGTCACCAGAAGGTTAACTAAAATCCCTGCTCGTTAACCATTCAGCGTCCCTGACGGGCCGCATTTTTCAGGAAAAATTATGGAGCTGCTCTGCCCAGCCGGTAACCTTCCGGCGCTTAAGGCGGCCATCGAAAACGGCGCCGATGCCGTCTATATCGGGCTGAAAGATGACACCAACGCCCGCCACTTTGCCGGCCTTAATTTCACCGAAAAGAAACTGCAGGAAGCCGTCAGCTTTGTGCATCAGCACCGTCGTAAGCTGCATATCGCCATCAACACCTTCGCCCACCCCGACGGCTACGCCCGCTGGCAGCGCGCGGTGGATATGGCGGCTCAGCTGGGCGCCGATGCGCTCATTCTGGCCGATATCGCCATGCTGGAGTACGCCGCGGAGCGCTATCCGCATATAGAACGCCATGTGTCGGTACAGGCTTCCGCCACCAATGAAGAGGCCATTCGCTTCTATCATCGCAACTTCGACGTGGCGCGCGTCGTACTGCCGCGGGTGTTATCTATTCACCAGGTGAAACAGCTGGCCCGCGCCACGCCGGTGCCGCTGGAAGTCTTTGCCTTCGGCAGCCTGTGCATCATGGCGGAAGGCCGCTGCTATCTCTCTTCCTACCTGACCGGCGAATCGCCCAACACCGTCGGCGCCTGTTCGCCTGCGCGCTTCGTGCGCTGGCAGCAAACCCCGCAGGGGCTGGAATCGCGTCTCAATGAGGTGCTGATTGACCGCTATCAGGATGGGGAAAACGCGGGCTACCCAACGTTGTGTAAAGGCCGCTACCTGGTCGATGGCGAGCGCTATCACGCGCTGGAGGAGCCCACCAGCCTCAACACTCTGGAACTGTTGCCGGAGCTGATGGCCGCCAATATCGCCTCAGTGAAAATCGAAGGCCGTCAGCGCAGCCCAGCCTACGTCACCCAGGTGGCGAAAGTCTGGCGCCAGGCGATCGATCGCTGCAAAGCCGATCCGCAGAATTTCGTGCCGCAATCCGCATGGATGGAAACCCTTGGCTCCATGTCCGAAGGGACACAAACCACCCTTGGCGCCTATCACCGTAAATGGCAGTGAGAAACATGAAATATTCATTAGGGCCGGTGCTTTACTACTGGCCAAAAGAGACGCTGGAAGATTTTTACCAGCAGGCGGCAAACTGCAGCGCCGACACCATTTATCTCGGCGAAGCGGTGTGCAGCAAACGCCGCGCCACCAAAGTCGGCGACTGGATCGAGATGGCGAAAGCGCTGGCCGGCAGCGGCAAGCAGGTGGTGCTGTCTACCCTCGCGCTGGTGCAGGCCTCCTCTGAACTGGGCGAGCTGAAGCGCTATGTCGATAACGGTGAGTTCCTGATTGAGGCCAGCGATTTGGGCGTGGTGAACCTCTGCGCCGAACGCAAGCTGCCGTTCGTCGCCGGGCATGCGCTGAACTGCTACAACGCCGTCACTCTGCGTCTGCTGCTTAAGCAAGGTATGGTGCGCTGGTGCATGCCGGTGGAGCTTTCCCGCGACTGGCTGGCTAATTTACTGACCCAGTGCGAAGAGCTGGGTATTCGCAATCAGTTTGAAGTCGAAGTGCTGAGCTACGGCCATCTGCCGCTGGCTTATTCCGCCCGCTGCTTTACCGCCCGCTCGGAAGATCGGCCAAAGGATGAGTGCGAGACCTGCTGCATCAAGTACCCAACCGGGCGCAGCATGCTGTCCCAGGAGAACCAGCAGGTGTTCGTGCTCAACGGTATCCAGACCATGAGCGGCTATGTCTACAACCTGGGCAATGAGCTGACGTCCATGCACGGCCTGGTGGATATGGTGCGCCTGTCGCCGATGGGCAACGAGACCTTCGCCATGCTCGACGCCTTCCGCGCCAATGAAAACGGCGCTGCGCCGCTGGCGCTCACCGGCAACAGCGATTGCAACGGCTACTGGAAACGGCTGCCTGGGCTGGCGCTGCAGGCCTGATAAACCGCTCACTTTGTTAACAGCAGTGCTCAGATTTTAATGCATTATTAAAGATGCAGCTTTTCTGGCTGGCGCGTCCTGGATGCGCCAGGCTGGAAGAAGACCTTCAATCTGATGACGATGCTGTAGCAAAGTGAGCCTTTATGACTGACAAATCTGTTCCGTTCTCGGTGCTCGATCTGGCGCCGATCCCGCAAGGATCTTCTGCTAAAGAAGCCTTTACCCACTCTCTGGATCTCGCCCGGCTGGCCGAATCGCGCGGCTATCACCGCTACTGGCTGGCGGAGCACCACAATATGGTCGGCATTGCCAGCGCAGCGACCTCGGTGCTCATTGGCTATCTCGCGGCCAATACCACCACCCTGCATCTGGGGTCCGGTGGCGTGATGCTGCCCAACCACTCTCCGCTGGTGATTGCCGAGCAGTTCGGTACGCTCAATACGCTCTACCCGGGACGCATCGATCTCGGCCTTGGCCGCGCGCCGGGCAGCGATCAGCCCACCATGCGCGCCCTGCGTCGCCATATGAGCGGCGATGTCGATAACTTCCCGCGCGATGTGGCGGAACTGGTGGACTGGTTTGACGCCCGCGATCCGAACCCGCACGTGCGCCCGGTTCCGGGCTATGGCGAACGAATTCCGGTGTGGCTGCTGGGCTCAAGCCTCTACAGCGCCCAGCTGGCGGCGCAGCTCGGCCTGCCGTTCGCATTCGCTTCGCACTTCGCGCCGGATATGCTGTTCCAGGCCCTGCACCTGTATCGCAGCAACTTTACGCCCTCAGCGCGGCTGGAAAAACCGTATGCCATGGTGTGCATTAATATCATCGCCGCCGACAGCAACCGCGATGCGGAGTTTCTCTTCACTTCCATGCAGCAGGCGTTTGTGAAGCTACGTCGCGGCGAAACCGGACAGCTGCCGCCGCCGGTGGAAAATATGCATCAGCTGTGGTCAGCGTCCGAGCAGTATGGCGTGCAGCAGGCGCTGCGCATGTCGCTGGTGGGTGATAAAACCAAAGTCCGCCACGGCCTGGAGTCGATTTTGCGGGAAACCGAGGCGGACGAAATCATGGTCAATGGCCAGATCTTCGACCACCAGGCGCGCCTGCATTCTTTCGATTTAGCGATGCAGGTGAAAGAGGAATTGTTGGGTTAATCAAAATCCAGGCCCGGTGGACGTCGCGCCACCGGGTAAGCCTCTTACTGGTAAACCGGCAGCAGATTAACGCTCGACAGAATGTGCACGACCGCATTGCCCAGGCCAAACAGCAGGATCAGCACAATCATCGGTGTTCCGCCCCATACGCGGAACTGTGGGCTGCCGAAGCGTTTACGCGAGGCGCGAGCCAGCAGAGCCGGTACAATCGCCGCCCAGATCGTCGCCGCCAGGCCGGCATAGCCGATGGCGTAGAGGAAGCCATCGGGTTTCACCAACCCGCCAATCATCGGCGGAATAAAGGTCAGCAGCGCAGTTTTAAAGCGCCCCAGCGCGCTGTCGTCAAAGCCAAACAGATCCGCCAGGTAGTCGAACAGCCCCAGCGTGACGCCAAGGAACGAACTGGCGACGGCAAAATTAGAGAACACCACCAGCAGCAGATCCAGGCTCCGGCTGTTCAGCACCCCGCTCAGGGCCTGCACCAGCACATCAATGTTGCCGCCCTTCTGCGCGATGTCGATAAACTGCGGGCGCGGGATATTGCCCATCGTCACCAGCAGCCAGACCACGTACAGACCCAGCGCCAGCAACGTACCGTAGGTTAAGCAGCGGATGATGGTACGTGGATCTTTTCCGTAGTATTTCATCAGGCTCGGCACGTTGCCGTGGTAGCCAAACGAGGCCAGGCAGAACGGCAGCGCCATCAGCAGGTATGGCGCATAGGAGGCGTTCTTTTCCGCGACGTTAAACAGCGTCGTCGGCTCGACGTGCCCCAGCAGACTGCCGAAGGTCAGGAAGAACGTGATCACCTTGGCGCCAAGCACGATAGCCGTCATGCGGCTCACCGCTTTGGTGCTCATCCAGACGATAAATGCCACCAGCAGCGCAAAGCCAAAACCCGCCGCCCGCGCCGGTACGTTCAGCGACATCTCGCTAAACGTATGATGCAGTATCGAGCCGCTGGCTGAAATATAGGCGTAGGTCAGAATATACAGCACAAAGGCGATCGACACGCCGTTGACCAGGTTCCAGCCCTTACCGAGCAGATCTTTGGTAATGGTGTCGAAGCTGGAGCCGATCCGGTAGTTAAGGTTGGCCTCGAGGATCATCAGACCGGAGTGCAACATGCAGAACCAGGTGAAGACCAGCGCCGCCAGCGACCAGAAAAACCACGCGCCGGACATCACCACCGGCAGCGAGAACATGCCCGCGCCGATAATCGTGCCGCCGATGATCACCACGCCGCCAAACAGGGACGGACGGGTTGCCGTAGTGGTTAGTGTCGCCATTTACCGAAATCTCCAGTCAAAAATACTTTCCCACAATGGGTGTGACGCACTGTACCAGTACACGAGTACAAAAGAAATAAAAAAAGCCCCAATCAAGACGATCGGGGCTGTATTATTTAGTTTACGCTAGTGGGATGCGTTAATTACGCATCGCCACCGAAGCGACGGCGACCGGCAGAGTCATCGCGGCGCGGCGCGGATGCATCGTCACGACGCGGCGCACGGCCTTCACGACGCTCGCCGCTGAAACGACGACCATCACCACGACCACCTTCACGACGCTCGCCACCGAAGCCACGACCGCCTTCACGACGCTCACCGCCGAAGCTACGACCGCCTTCACGACGTTCACCGCCGCCACGACGTTCGGTGCGCGGCTGCGCATCGCCCAGCAGCTGCATGTTCATCGGCTTGTTCAGGATACGGGTACGAGTAAAGTGCTGCAGCACTTCGCCCGGCATCCCTTTCGGCAGTTCGATGGTGGAGTGAGAAGCGAACAGTTTGATGTTACCGATGTAACGGCTGCTGATATCGCCTTCGTTAGCGATCGCGCCAACGATATGACGTACTTCAACACCGTCATCGCGACCCACTTCAATGCGATACAGTTCCATATCGCCTACGTCACGACGCTCACGCTTCGGACGATCTTCGCGATCGCCACGCGGAGCGCGGTCGTTGCGGTCGCCACGACGCTCGAAGCGATCGTCACGGTCACGGAACTCACGACGCGGACGCATCGGCGCATCCGGCGGCACGATCAGCGAGCGTTCGCCCTGGGCCATTTTCAGCAGCGCAGCAGCCAGCGTTTCCACGTCCAGCTCTTCGCCTTCCGCCGTCGGCTGGATTTTCGCCAGCAGCGCACGGTACTGGTCCAGATCGCTGCTTTCCAGCTGCTGCTGAACTTTCGCGGCGAATTTTTCCAGACGACGTTTGCTCAGCAGCTCTGCGTTCGGCAGTTCAACTTCCGGAATGGTCAGCTTCATCGTACGTTCGATGTTGCGCAGCAGACGACGCTCGCGGTTCTCAACGAACAGCAGCGCGCGGCCGGCGCGGCCCGCACGACCGGTACGGCCGATACGGTGAACGTAAGACTCAGAATCCATCGGGATGTCGTAGTTCACCACCAGGCTGATACGCTCAACGTCCAGACCACGGGCTGCAACGTCAGTCGCAATCAGGATATCCAGACGACCGTCTTTCAGACGCTCCAGGGTCTGCTCACGCAGCGCCTGGTTCATGTCGCCGTTCAGCGCCGCGCTGTTGTAGCCGTTACGCTCCAGCGCTTCAGCCACTTCCAGGGTCGCGTTTTTGGTACGGACGAAGATAATCGCCGCATCAAAATCTTCCGCTTCCAGGAAACGCACCAGCGCTTCGTTTTTACGCATGCCGTAGGCAGTCCAGTAGCTCTGGCTGATGTCCGGACGAGTCGTCACGCTGGACTGAATACGCACTTCCTGCGGCTCTTTCATAAAGCGGCGGGTAATGCGACGGATCGCTTCCGGCATGGTGGCGGAGAACAGCGCGGTCTGATGCCCTTCCGGGATCTGCGCCATAATGGTTTCTACGTCTTCGATAAAGCCCATGCGCAGCATTTCATCTGCTTCATCCAGTACCAGGCCGCTCAGTTTAGAGAGGTCCAGAGTGCCGCGCTTCAGGTGGTCCAGAAGACGACCCGGGGTACCGACAACGATCTGCGGACCCTGACGCAGGGCGCGCAGCTGCACGTCATAACGCTGGCCGCCGTACAGGGCAACCACGTTTACGCCGCGCATATGTTTAGAGAATTCCGTCATTGCTTCAGCAACCTGTACCGCCAGCTCGCGGGTCGGCGCCAGCACCAGGATCTGTGGTGCTCTCAGCTCAGGATCGATGTTGTTCAGCAGCGGTAAAGAGAACGCTGCGGTTTTACCGCTACCGGTCTGGGCCATACCCAGAACGTCGCGGCCGTCCAGCAGATGCGGAATGCACTCAGCCTGGATCGGAGATGGTTTTTCGTAACCCAGATCGGTAAGCGCTTCAAGGATAGGAGCCTTCAGGCCCAGATCTGCAAAAGTGGTTTCGAATTCAGCCATGTAGTACGTGTGCCTCAAAATTAATGGCGGCCAGTCTACATAACTCATCGTGAAAATTTACGGTAATTTTCATTGAAAAGTGTGAACCGGCTCAAAGTAGGTGTATTAACGAACAACAACGCCCTCACCCGCGAAGGTGATGGCAAGCAAAAAACTATGGGCTGATGTGTTCGTCAGCTATTGCTGGTCCGATTCTGCCAGGTCATCTTGCTCCTGGCCCAAGAGCGATAATTCCAACAATGCGTATCGGTGCTCAACGTAGTTATGTACGTTGTTGGCGACCGCCAGTTTGAACAGTGCCGTAGCGCTGTCCTTGTCCCCCAGACTTAGGTAGTACTTACCTAAATAGAAGTTGGTTTCACTGAGATGCTCAGCGAGCGAGGTGTTATCCGTTGCGTCTGCCTTCAGACGAGTCATCAGCTCTTTTTCGCTAATGTCGCCAAGGTAGAACTCGACAATGTTCCATCCCCATTGCTCTTTGTCCGACTTGTCTAAGCGCTCTCTGAGTGCTTCAAGCGCCCGCTTCTCGTCGAGTTTACGCTCGGCGATATAAAGCCACAGGCTACGGAAAGGATCATTGGGATCGTCTTGATAAAACGCCAGCAGATCATCTTGCGCTAACTTAGCCCGGCCGCCGTAATACAGGGCGATACCGCGGTTCAAGTGCGCGTAGTTGTAAGTTGGATCAAGCTCAAGTACAGAATCAAACGCTTCATAGGCAGCATCAAAATTGCCTGCCTGCGTTAAGTAAATGCCTAAGTAATTGAATACTTCAGGCATATCGGGTCGGATTGCCAGCGCTTGTGAAAAATCATTTCGCGCTAATGCCCTCAGACCGAGACTATCATACAACACTCCGCGCTCATATAAAAGCTGTGCGCGTTCGTCATCGGATAAAGCCCGACTGGCAAGAATTTGTTCCATACGTGCCAGAATCACTTCTTGCTGTAAAGTCGGTTGCAATGGTACTGCGAGGACGGCGTCCTTACGCCAGGCGGTGCTACTGCATCCTGCCAGCGTGAGAGCTGTCGCCACGAAACACCAGCGCAAAAAAGGCTTCATTTCCCACTCCCGAAGACAACGATTGGATGAACGTCCTGTTCCCCGGCTGCAAACGAGGCGTCCTGCCCGTAAAACGCCCTCCGCAAAAGCGGAGGGCTAACGGCAACCTTACTCGCCCTGCTCGGCAGCCGGAACTTCCGGCGCTGCGGCAGACGGAGTCTGTTCAGTTGCTTCTTTGATGCTCAGACGGACACGGCCCTGGCGGTCAACTTCCAGAACCTTAACCGGTACTTCCTGACCCATCTGCAGGTAGTCAGTCACTTTCTCAACGCGCTTGTCGGCGATCTGCGAGATGTGAACCAGACCTTCTTTACCGCCGCCGATGGCAACGAACGCGCCAAAGTCAACGATACGGGTCACTTTACCATTGTAGATACGGCCAACTTCGATCTCAGCGGTGATCTCTTCGATACGACGGATAGCATGTTGTGCTTTGTCGCCGTCGGTCGCTGCGATCTTCACGGTACCGTCATCTTCGATTTCGATGGTGGTGCCGGTCTCTTCGGTCAGGGCACGGATAACAGAACCGCCTTTACCGATAACGTCTTTGATCTTGTCCGGGTTGATCTTGATGGTGTGGATACGCGGTGCGAATTCAGAGATGTCGCCGCGCGGCGCGTTAATCGCCTGCTCCATCACGCCCAGGATGTGCAGACGCGCACCTTTAGCCTGGTTCAATGCAACCTGCATGATTTCTTTGGTGATACCTTCAATTTTGATATCCATCTGCAGCGCAGAGATACCGTCGCGGGAACCCGCTACTTTGAAGTCCATATCGCCAAGGTGGTCTTCGTCACCGAGGATGTCAGACAGCACGACGAAGTTGTCGCCTTCTTTCACCAGGCCCATGGCGATACCCGCCACGGCGGCTTTCACCGGCACACCAGCGTCCATCAGCGCCAGAGAGGCACCACAGACGGAAGCCATGGAAGAAGAGCCGTTGGATTCGGTGATTTCAGACACCACGCGAACGGTGTACGGGAATTCGTCGATAGTCGGCATCACGGCCAGAACGCCGCGCTTAGCCAGACGACCGTGACCGATTTCACGACGCTTCGGAGACCCCACCATGCCAGTTTCGCCTACGGAGTACGGAGGGAAGTTGTAGTGGAACAGGAAGGAGTCGGTACGCTCGCCCATCAGTTCGTCGATGTTCTGCGCATCGCGTGCGGTACCCAGAGTCGCGGTAACCAGCGCCTGCGTTTCGCCACGGGTGAACAGTGCGGAACCGTGAGTACGCGGCAGAACGCCGGTACGAACGTCCAGACCACGGATCATATCTTTTTCGCGGCCATCGATACGCGGCTCACCGGCCAGCACGCGGCTACGAACCACGTTTTTCTCGATAGCGTGCAGGATTTCACCCAG
Source organism: Klebsiella sp. JB_Kp042 (assembly GCF_040065275.1). NCBI lineage: Bacteria > Pseudomonadati > Pseudomonadota > Gammaproteobacteria > Enterobacterales > Enterobacteriaceae > Klebsiella > Klebsiella sp. JB_Kp042. Next base: position 62,166 of record NZ_JBEAJL010000012.1, on the reverse strand, counting down.
TTCGTTAGCGTCCAGGGTTTCATCTTCTGCAACCAGCGTAGCGATGGTTTCAGATTTGATCACATCAACCTGAGCGTAACGCTCTTGTTTGTCGGTGATACGGTAAGCATCGCTCAGGCGGGATTCAGCCAGCGCAGCCACGCGCGCGTTCAGCGCTTCGTTGACGGCTTCCGGCTGCCAGTCCCAACGCGGTTTACCGGCTTCTTTCACCAGGTCGTTGATGTTCTGAATAACAATCTGCTGCTGCTCGTGGCCAAAGACCACCGCGCCCAGCATCTGGTCTTCGCTCAACAGTTCCGCTTCGGATTCCACCATCAGCACGGCCGCTTCGGTACCGGCAACCACCAGATCCAGTTTGCTGGACTTCAGCTCTTCCTGGGTTGGGTTCAGTACGTACTGGTCGTTGATGTAACCCACGCGCGCGGCGCCGATTGGGCCATTGAACGGAATACCAGACAGGGACAGCGCTGCGGAAGCGCCGATCATCGCGACGATATCCGGGTTAACCTGCGGGTTAACGGAAACCACGGTGGCGATAACCTGAACTTCGTTAACGAAGCCTTCCGGGAACAGCGGGCGAACCGGGCGGTCAATCAGACGCGCGATCAGGGTTTCGCCTTCGCTTGGGCGGCCTTCACGACGGAAGAAACCACCCGGGATTTTACCGGCAGCGTAGGTACGCTCCTGGTAGTTAACCGTCAGCGGGAAAAAGTCCTGGCCTGGCTTCGCTTTTTTCTGGCCCACAACGGTCACGAATACCGCAGTGTCATCCATGCTAACCATCACAGCGGCCGTTGCCTGGCGCGCCATCATGCCGGTTTCCAGGGTCACGGTATGCTGGCCGTACTGGAATTTACGAACGATCGGATTAAGCAAAATTCTATCCTTTTTATCTATAAATCACGCCATATCTACGACATAGCGTCTATTGACCCGATCCTCTGCATCCTCGCGACTAATGACAACCTTTACCCGCCCCTGCGGATGAAGCCTCTCATTAGCCGCGCGAACCTCTGCATGAAGATCATTACTAGCAACAATACATGAGTTTTGAATGAATTGCTGCCGCCCGGTCGAAAAAAGGGGCCGTCAGGCCCCTTTTTCTGAAACTCGCAGAATTAGCGACGCAGACCCAGACGCTCGATCAGCGCAGAGTAACGTGCAACATCTTTACGTTTCAGGTAGTCGAGCAGTTTACGACGCTGAGAAACCATGCGCAGCAGACCACGACGGCTGTGGTGATCTTTTTTGTGCTCTGCAAAGTGGCCCTGCAGGTGGTTGATCTGTGCAGTCAGCAGTGCAACCTGAACTTCGGTAGAACCGCTGTCGTTTTCGCCACGACCAAACTCAGAAACGATTTTTGCTTTAGCTTCAACGCTTAGAGACATTTTAGAACTCCAAAATTAAAAGAAAGAAAGGGTGCCGATCTCTAATTCAGCGACCCCTGATGCAACGCCCGAAAATGTTAAAACACTTTAGCGGACGTTAAGCGGCGATATTCTACTCGTAGCAGGCTTTTATCGCAAGAAAAGCGCTTACGCCGGGTATTCCACCACCAGACGACGCGGCGCCACGCGGCCTTCCTCGTCAATTTCGCCCATGCCGAGAAACTTGCCGGATTCGCTTTCCATCACCCGCACCAGCCCGTTAAGCGGCGCGCCTGACTGACGTACCGGGTTGCCGTTTTTAAAGTAGACCGCGGAGGTCTCCGGGATCGTCACCAGCGGATAGTCCGACGCCGGGCTGTCCATGGGCATCAGCAGCGGATCGAGCAGCTGCGCGGCAGGAATATCCTGCGCCGCCGCCTGATCGACCAGCGCCTGCAGCTGCTCGAGGGTCACCATCCGCTCAACCGGGTATTTGCTCACCGCCAGGCGACGCAGGAAAATCACGTGCGCGCCGCAGCCGAGCTTCTCACCTAAATCATCGATAATCGTCCGGATGTAGGTGCCTTTCGAGCAGTGGATCTCCAGCTCCAGTTCATCGCCTTCATGGCGAATAAACAGCAGCTCATAAACGGTAATCGGCCGAGCTTCACGCGGGACCTCAATCCCCTGACGGGCATATTCGTACAGCTTCTTGCCCTGATATTTCAGCGCCGAATACATCGACGGCACCTGCTGCGTCTCGCCGCGGAAGCTGTCCAGCGCCGCCGCCAGCTGTTCGTCGCTAAAGGTCAGCGGGCGCTCTTCCACCACCTGGCCATCGGCATCGGAGGTATCGGTGCGCTGGCCAAGTTTAGCTATCACGCGGTAGCGCTTATCGGAGTCCAGCAGGTATTGGGAAAACTTGGTCGCTTCGCCAAGGCAGATCGGCAGCATACCGGTCGCCAGCGGATCCAGCGCGCCGGTGTGTCCGGCGCGGTTGGCGTTATATATACGCTTTACTTTCTGCAGCACATCGTTGCTGGAGGCGCCCTGAGGCTTATCCAGCAGCAATACGCCGTGCACGTCGCGGCCGCGACGACGAGGACGACTCATCAGTCCTCCTTGCTGTCGTCCGGGTTCACACGACGCTCATCGTCGTGTTTCACCACGCTGGTGACCAGGTTGGACATACGCATCCCTTCCACCAGTGAGTTGTCGTAGAAGAAGGTCAGCTCCGGCACGATGCGCAGGCGCATCGCTTTCCCCAGCAGAGAGCGGATAAAGCCAGAGGCTTCCTGCAGCGCTTTGATGCCCGCTTTCACCGCGGCTTCATCTTTGTCGTTGAGGAAGGTGACATACACCTTGGCATAGGCCAGGTCACGGGACATTTCCACCCCGGAAACGGTGGTCATCATGCCCAGACGCGGATCTTTGATTTCACGCTGCAGGATGATAGCAATCTCTTTTTGCATCTCCTGGGCCACGCGCTGCGGGCGACCAAATTCTTTCGCCATAATAAATTCTCCAGAATAAAGACAAAAAAGGGGCCTAAAGCCCCTTTTTAAAATGATTGCCGGGTGGCGCTTCGCTTCCCCGGCGGCTTAGCCATCCGATGATTAATCGATGCTACGCTGGATTTCGATGATTTCGAACACTTCGATCATATCGCCAACGCGAACGTCGTTGTAGTTCTTCACACCGATACCACATTCCATGCCGTTACGGACTTCGTTAACGTCATCTTTGAAGCGGCGCAGGGATTCCAGCTCGCCTTCATAGATAACCACGTTGTCACGCAGCACGCGGATTGGGTTGTGACGTTTGATCGTCCCTTCGGTAACCATACAGCCCGCGATGGCGCCGAATTTCGGCGATTTAAAGACATCACGCACTTCAGCCAGACCGATGATCTGCTGTTTCAGTTCCGGAGACAGCATGCCGCTCATCGCCGCTTTCACTTCGTCGATCAGGTTATAGATGACGGAGTAGTAACGCAGATCCAGGCTTTCCGCTTCGATAACTTTACGCGCAGAGGCATCGGCACGAACGTTGAAGCCAACCAGAATCGCGTTGGATGCTGCAGCCAGGGTGGCGTCGGTTTCGGTGATACCACCTACGCCGGAACCGATGATCTTCACTTTCACTTCGTCGGTAGACAGTTTCAGTAAGGAATCGGAAATCGCTTCGACAGAACCCTGTACGTCCGCTTTCAGCACGATGTTCACTTCGTGAACTTCGCCTTCGGTCATGTTAGCGAACATGTTTTCCAGTTTAGATTTCTGCTGACGCGCCAGCTTAACTTCACGGAATTTGCCCTGACGATACAGCGCCACTTCACGCGCTTTTTTCTCGTCACGAACCACGGTCACTTCATCACCGGCAGCCGGCACACCGGACAGGCCGAGGATTTCCACCGGAATGGACGGACCCGCTTCCAGCACTTCGCGACCCAGTTCGTCACGCATCGCACGCACACGACCGTATTCGAAGCCGCACAGAACGATATCGCCCTTGTGCAGAGTACCTTCACGAACCAGAACGGTAGCGACCGGACCACGACCTTTATCAAGGAAGGATTCGATCACCGCGCCGCTCGCCATCCCGTTACGGACCGCTTTCAGCTCGAGCACTTCAGCCTGCAGCAGGATCGCGTCCAGCAGGTCGTCGATACCGGTACCGGCTTTCGCGGAGACGTGGACGAACTGGCTCTCGCCGCCCCACTCTTCCGGCAGGATGCCGTACTGGGACAGTTCGTTCTTCACACGGTCCGGATCGGCTTCAGGCTTATCGATCTTGTTCACCGCAACCACCACCGGCACCTGCGCCGCTTTGGCGTGCTGGATAGCTTCGATAGTCTGCGGCATCACGCCGTCGTCTGCCGCCACCACCAGAACCACGATATCCGTCGCCTGCGCACCACGAGCACGCATGGAGGTAAACGCGGCGTGGCCCGGGGTATCCAGGAAGGTGATCATGCCGTTGTCGGTTTCTACATGGTAAGCACCGATGTGCTGGGTAATACCACCCGCTTCGCCGGAAGCAACCTTAGTGGAACGGATGTAGTCCAGCAGCGAGGTTTTACCGTGGTCAACGTGACCCATGATGGTCACAACCGGTGCGCGCGGTTCAGCCGCCGCGCCGGTGTCACGATCGCTCATTACCGCTTCTTCCAGCTCGTTTTCACGACGCAGGATAACTTTGTGGCCCATCTCTTCGGCAACCAGCTGTGCGGTTTCCTGGTCGATGACCTGGTTGATGGTCGCCATGGCGCCCAGCTTCATCATCGCTTTGATGACCTGCGAACCTTTCACCGCCATCTTGTTAGCCAGTTCGCCAACGGTGATGGTTTCGCCGATCACGACGTCACGGTTAACGGCCTGCGCCGGCTTCTGGAAGCCCTGCTGCAGAGCGGAACCTTTACGGTGCTTACCGCCTTTGCCGCCGCGAACGGCCGCACGGGCTTCTTCACGATCGGCTTTAGATTCAGCGTGTTTGTTGCCTTTCTTCGCCGGACGCGCCGCTTTGCTGCTACGGCTGCGGCCGCGGCCGCCTTCGACTTCACGATCGTTATCATCTTCAGCCTGACGAGCATGCTGTGACGTGGTGACGTGATAGTCGCTGGTGTCTTCCGGGCTGTCTGAAGTTTCAGACCAATTTTTTTCGTTTTCTTCTGCCATACGGCGTGCTTCTTCCGCTACACGGCGCGCTTCTTCTTCAAGTTTGCGGCGTGCTTCTTCTTCCGATTTGCGCTTCAGTTCCGCGGCTTCGTTCTCGCGACGGATCTTTTCAGCCTGGGCGGTTTTGGTCATTTCGTCGGTATGTTGATTGCTCACTTTGTCTTTTTCCGCAGCTTCACGTTTCGCTTTATCAGCGACTTCACGTTTAGCTTGTTCTGCGGCCTCACGTTCAGCTTTTAATTGCGCCTCGCGTTTCGCTGCTTCTTCAGCTTCACGACGGGCCTGCTCTTCCGCTTCACGCTGCGCCTGCTCTTCCGCGGCCAGGCGTTCAGCCTCTTGCGGATCGCGTTTCACAAAGGTGCGTTTCTTGCGGACTTCGATTTGTACCGATTTACTCTTTCCACCGGTACCTGGAATATTCAACGTACTGCGCGTCTTACGCTGTAACGTCAGCTTGTCTGGCGCCGAACCGTGCTCACGGTTCAGGTGCGTCAACAAAGTTTGTTTCTCTTGCGAGGTCACAGAATCATCAGCCGTTTTGCGGATGCCTGCGTCAGCAAATTGCTGTATCAGGCGATCCACAGAGGTCTGAATCTCTGAGGCCAGCGCTTTAATAGTCACATCTGTCATGCTGTTCCTTCCTGCTACAGTTTATTACGCTTCGTCGCCGAACCAACAAATGTTGCGAGCGGCCATGATGAGCTCGCCAGCTTTCTCGTCGGTCATCCCTTCGATATCAGCCAGGTCATCAACGCCCTGCTCGGCGAGATCTTCCAGCGTACAAACACCACGGGCAGCCAGTTTGAATGCCAGGGCACGATCCAGACCTTCGAGATTCAACAGATCATCGGCAGGTTTGTTATCTCCCAGGCTTTCTTCCTGAGCCAGCGCCAGCGTAGTCAGTGCGTTTTTCGCACGCTCACGAAGTGCTTCAACGGTGGCTTCATCCAGACCGTCGATTTCCAGCAGTTCTTTCATCGGCACATAGGCCAGCTCTTCCAGTGAGGAGAAGCCTTCTTCAACCAGCACTGTCGCGAAATCTTCATCAATATCGAGATATTTGGTGAAGGTATCGATAGCGGCATGCGCTTCCGCCTGGTGCTTAGCCTGCAGATCGTCAACGGTCATCACGTTGAGTTCCCAGCCGCTAAGCTGCGAGGCCAGGCGGACGTTCTGACCGTTACGGCCAATCGCCTGCGCCAGGTTGCCCGCTTCTACCGCGATATCCATGGTGTGTTTATCTTCATCCACCACGATGGACGCGACGTCTGCCGGCGCCATAGCGTTAATCACGAACTGCGCCGGGTTATCATCCCAGAGGACGATATCGATACGCTCGCCGCCCAGCTCGGTGGATACCGCCTGCACGCGCGCGCCGCGCATACCGACGCAAGCGCCAACCGGGTCGATACGCTTGTCGTTGGTTTTCACCGCGATTTTGGCACGAGAGCCCGGATCGCGAGCTGCCGCTTTGATCTCCAGCACTTCTTCACCGATTTCCGGCACTTCGATGCGAAACAGTTCGATCAGCATCTCAGGTTTGGAACGGGTCACGAACAGCTGGGCGCCACGCGCTTCCGGACGGACGGCGTACAGTACGCCGCGAATGCGGTCGCCCGGACGGAAGTTTTCACGCGGCAGCATATCTTCACGCAGGATCACGGCTTCAGCGTTGTTGCCCAGATCCAGAGTGATGTTGTCGCGGTTCACTTTTTTCACCACGCCGGTGATGATCTCACCTTCGTGCTCGCGGAACTGATCGACCACCATCGCGCGCTCGGCTTCGCGAACTTTCTGCACGATAACCTGTTTAGCGGTCTGGGTGGTGATGCGGTCGAAGGTGACAGATTCAATCTGATCTTCGACGTAGTCGCCGACGTTCATGCTTTCATCTTCGAAACGCGCGGCTTCCAGCGTGATCTCGCGCGTCGGCTGGGTGACTTCTTCTACAACCAGCCAGCGACGGAAAGTGTCGAAATCGCCGCTCTTGCGGTCGATTTCAACGCGAACGTCGATCTCTTGTTCGTATTTTTTCTTGGTGGCCGTTGCCAGCGCGCTTTCCAGCGCTTCGAAAATTTTCTCACGCGGCAGCGCTTTTTCGTTGGAAACGGCTTCAACAACAGCCAAAATTTCTTTGTTCATCGGGGCCTTTCACCTCAATCCAGACTGTTAAAAGTGGGGAACCAGGTTCGCCTTCTGGATGTTACTCAGCGCGAACACTTCATCTTTGCCTTCGACGGTTACCGTGATCATTTCACCGTCTACCGCTTTGATAATGCCCTGCCATTTGCGACGGTTCTGAACCGCCATGCGCAGCACCAGCGCAACTTCTTCGCCAGTGAAACGTTGATAGTGTTCGGCGGTGAACATCGGACGGTCGAGACCAGGCGAAGAGACTTCCAGGTTGTAAGCGACAGTGATCGGGTCTTCGACATCCATGACGGCGCTTACCTGGTGGCTCACATCAGCACAATCATCAACGTTGATGCCATCTTCACTATCAATATAGATGCGCAGTGTGGATGTGCGACCGCGAATAAATTCGATGCCGACCAGCTCAAAGCCAAGCGCTTCAACCGGCGCAGTGAGCATCTCTGTCAATTTTTGCTCTAATGTGGACAAACCCACCCCCAAGACATAAAAAAAGGGCGTATAGCCCAGTTATTCTGAAGTCAGATAACAAAAAACCCCGATAAATCGGGGCTTTAGATAACTGAACCCTGAGATCGCCATGGCGATCTGGAACACCTTCCGCAAGAATTCTTTCAAATTCGGCTACGAAGGACACCTAGTCCTCACAGTATATTTGAAAAAGTACTTAATGGGAAAGTGGTTGCGGGGGCCGGATTTGAACCGACGACCTTCGGGTTATGAGCCCGACGAGCTACCAGGCTGCTCCACCCCGCGCCTGAAACGTGGCATATTTTACTCTTTTTGAGCAAAAGACGCAAATACTGCTGGGATTTGGTACCGAAGACGGGACATAAAATCGGGATGAATTGTAACGACAATTAGTATATTTTGTCAACATGCATTTTATCGCCCCCGATTGCCGTTTGTGCTGGTATTTCAGGCTTTTTTAGCAAAAAGATGATGAAGCCCTTCCTGTCACCAGTAAAAGATGGTTAAATGAATACTCACAATTAATGCATAAAAATGCAGTTAAGGTTGTTGAGTCGAACTCACCACAGTCTATCGAGCAGGGTTTTATTTTATGACGACGATTCTCAAGCATCTCCCGGTTGGTCAACGTATTGGTATCGCTTTCTCTGGTGGACTGGATACCAGCGCCGCGCTGTTATGGATGCGCAAAAAAGGCGCCGTGCCTTATGCATATACCGCTAACCTGGGTCAACCGGACGAAGACGACTACGATGCTATTCCGCGCCGCGCGAAAGAGTACGGCGCCGAAGGCGCCCGTCTGATCGACTGCCGCAAACAGCTGGTCGCAGAAGGGATCGCCGCGATTCAGTGTGGCGCTTTCCATAACACCACCGGCGGGTTGACCTACTTCAACACCACGCCGCTGGGCCGCGCGGTCACCGGCACCATGCTGGTAGCGGCAATGAAAGAAGACGGCGTCAACATCTGGGGCGATGGCAGCACCTATAAAGGCAACGATATCGAACGTTTCTATCGCTACGGCCTGCTGACCAACGCTGAACTGCAGATCTACAAACCGTGGCTGGACAGCGATTTCATCAATGAACTCGGCGGCCGTCACGAAATGTCCGAATTTATGATCGCCTGCGGCTTTGACTACAAGATGTCGGTCGAGAAAGCCTATTCCACCGACTCCAACATGCTCGGCGCTACCCACGAAGCGAAAGATCTGGAGTTTCTGAATTCCAGCGTCAAGATCGTCAACCCGATTATGGGCGTGAAGTTCTGGGACGAAAACGTAAAGATCCCTGCGGAAGAGGTCACCGTACGTTTTGAGCAGGGTCACCCGGTAGCGCTTAATGGCAAAACCTTCGCCGATGACGTCGAGATGATGCTGGAAGCCAACCGCATCGGCGGTCGTCACGGCCTGGGCATGAGCGACCAGATCGAAAACCGGATTATCGAAGCGAAAAGCCGCGGCATTTATGAAGCCCCGGGGATGGCGCTGCTGCATATCGCTTATGAGCGTCTGCTGACCGGTATTCATAACGAAGATACTATTGAGCAATATCACGCTCACGGTCGCCAGCTGGGCCGTCTGCTGTATCAGGGCCGCTGGTTCGATTCCCAGGCGCTGATGCTGCGTGATTCGCTGCAGCGCTGGGTCGCCAGCCAGATCACCGGCGAAGTCACCCTTGAGCTGCGTCGCGGCAACGACTACTCGATCCTCAATACGGTATCAGACAACCTGACCTATAAAGCAGAGCGTCTGACCATGGAAAAAGGCGATTCCATGTTTACCGCTGAAGACCGTATCGGCCAGCTGACCATGCGTAATCTGGATATCACCGATACCCGAGAGAAGCTGTTCGGCTACGCGCAGTCTGGCCTGCTGAGCGCCTCCTCAGCGACGGGTTTACCGCAGGTTGAAAATCTGGAAAACAAAGGCAAATAATCGCCTGACGATGTTTGCTCTCTGCCGGCGGCTCTCCGCCGGCTTTTTTATTTTTTGTTACCAGTCTGCACCAGAAAATTCGAAAAGAGGCATTATTTCCTTATCGCCTGGTCAGCAAAATTGTTGACTATAATATCCTCAATTGATTAATTCGTATCTGGTGATAAACATCATGAATATTAAACCGCCTATCAGGCCGCAGAAGGCCATTGACCGATTGATCGATGTGCTTGAGCCACACGCGACGCCCGTTAACGCGATCGCCAGAAAAAGACTCACGTGGGAATATAAAGGCAAAACCCAGCTCTTTATTTTTAAAAAAGGCGAGTTGTCGATTATTCGTAATTCCGACAGGCTCTTGATGGTGACCGTCTATGAACCCCACCTTTTCGGCGTGGCGGAAATGCTGCAGCCCAGCCGCAGTCATAGCCTGCGTGCAGAGGTCTCATCCGAGCTGCTGCGTATCGACTACGATCTGGCGTCGGCGCTATTTCGTCAGCATAATCTGTGGGAAGAAGTGACAATCCTGCTGGCCTATCATACCTCGTATATGGTGTATCGTGACGATTTGGTATTGCAACAGCGAACCTATTCGGTGATCCGTAACCATCTGCTGGAAATGATGCTCTTAACTGAAGAGACACGACAACGCGTATCTATTCTTGAATATATTCAGGACCGGACTCATCTCTCACGCAGCAGTATTCTTAATGTCTTGTCAGCCTTAAAGAAAGGCGGTTATATTGCCTTTGCCCGGGGGGGTTATTTACAAAGCATTGCCTCACTTCCTGAAAAATTCTGACTCGCGCCAACCTCTGTCATTTGTGGCTATTCATCTTACAGCTGAAGTTGTTTAAATTTAAACCAATAAACGCTAACGGTAACAAAAAAATAATTTTAATCTAACTACCTGAGTTACCGGAGGACATCCTGTGCCGGGCACGACCAGCAGACAGCCATACAAGGCGTGCATCGCCGGGCCTGCGCAAGCGCAGGATATGCCGCCGGCAATCGGCCAGGCGTGAGCAGCGGTAGCGGGAGTTGATCCCCTCTCCTACCGCCTGCTCGACCATAACGATGAGATCCAAAAACCCGTTAATTTTGCCCGAACACCCGTATCGGGCTTTTTTTTATCTGAAGGAATTCAACAATGAAGTCTATTGCTCCAAAAATGGTAGCCCTGATGATCGCCGTGGGGGCCAGCGGCGCCGCCTGCGCATCCGTTAATCTGCATGGTGAAGCCGGTAGCGAGTTTACCAATCTGTCTGCCAGCTTTGGCGCCGGGGAACCTGGAATGACGTTCAATACCCAGTGGGCGCATAGTGACAATGACGGCGACACCATTGGACTGGGTATGGGTTATAACTTCAACCTCGGGCCTTTCCTGATGACGCTGGGCGGTAAAGGCATCTATCTGAACCCTAAAGATGGGGATGAAGGTTACGCCATCGCCGCGGGTGGCGGAGCAGAGCTTCCTCTCGGCCAGTACTTCACGCTCTTCGGTGAGGGCTATTACTCGCCGGACTCGATGTCCAGCGGCGTCGATGATTATGTGGAGGCCAATGCCGGGGTACGCCTTAACGTGCTGCCGTCGCTGAATATCGAAGCAGGCTATCGATATATCGATATGGCGGGGAAAGACGGCCATCGCGACAACACCCTCGCCGACGGGGCCTACGCCGGGGTTAACTTCCGCTTTTAATCCATGCACAGGGATTGCCCTCCGGCAGTCCCTGCTTCATTCTTAACTGGCCTGCGGCACGCTTTTCAGTACGCGGTTAATCTCCTGCAGGCCAGCAACATTATTCTCTTTGCGGTAAACCTCATTCATGGACGCCATCTGCTCCAGGCGGGTCAGAGCGCCATACATCTGATACGCCTCGCTGTGTCTGTCGAACACATCGCGGCGCTCAACATCCTGCAGATAATTGCTTTTCAATGAATGGTTAAGGCGGCCAATCAGTGCCGTATTGTCCTGGAAATAGCGCGTCACCGCCTGGGCATTATTCGCTACAACGCCAGGCTCACTGTATGATACCGGTACGGTTAGCGCATTAATCGTCTCCACCGTTTTGGATGGCGATGTTGAACTGCATCCCGCTAAACCGAGCGCGCCGGCGACGATAAGCAACCCGATCTTGTTCATTGTGTCACTTCACCTCTGTTGATTAGACGTGGCGACTTTAACGACAGTAAAAGGCGGGAGCCAGTGAAGAGATGTTTATTAATAAATGACCAGTGGGGATAAAAACAAAAAAAGACGCTTTTCAGCGTCTTTTTTCTGGAATATTGGTACCGAGGATGGGACTCGAACCCACAAGCCCGTTAGGGCACTACCACCTCAAGGTAGCGTGTCTACCAATTCCACCACCTCGGTACAGAATACTTAGTGCGGGATATCGCTGGTCGGCTGAGCCGGCGCAGTTGGCTGAGTTTGCTCTGTTTTCGGCGCGCTCAGGTTATCCCACTCACTTCCTTTACTGGTCTTGTTGCTGTTGATGTTACCCAGCGCCAGACTGATGATGAAGAACAGCGCAGCCAGGATGCCGGTCATACGGGTCATGAAGTTACCAGAACCGCTGGACCCAAACAATGTGCCGGAAGCGCCTGCACCGAAGGAGGCTCCCATATCAGCGCCTTTACCTTGCTGCAGCATAACCAGACCTACGAGGCCAATCGCTACAATAAGGAAAACAACCAAAAGAGCTTCGTACATAATCAACCTGTTCCTTGCGGATTCGCCGCATACCAAGTGCTTCGACCAATAAAGCGGGACGTTTTAACGTTTCCCACTGAAGCGGGTGTGAATACTAACCAAAGCGAATGACCTTCGCAAGGGCAATTTCGACACATTGTATCAACTGCAGAAAAAAACAGCAAAAAGCCGGTGTTCGATCATAAAAAAGGCGGCAAGCGCCGCCTTTTTAACCACTTAGCCGACAAGCTTAGACGCTTTTTACCGCTTCGGCGATGCGATGCGCAAACTCGTGCACCTGATCTTCATGCTCGCCTTCCACCATAACGCGGATCAGCGGTTCCGTACCCGATTTACGCAGCAGGACGCGGCCACGCTTACCTAACGCCGCTTCCACTTCTGCGGTCACTGCTTTGACATGCTCATTCTCCAGAGGGTTACCGCTGCCCTCGGTAAAGCGCACATTCACCAGCAGCTGAGGGAACATCTTCATGCCGCTGCACAGGTCATGCAGGCTCATGTGGTTGCGTACCATCGCCGCGACCACCTGCAAACTGGCGACGATGCCATCGCCGGTGGTGGTTTTATCCAGCAGAATCACATGGCCGGAGTTTTCCGCACCGATGCGCCAGCCTTTTTCCTGGAGCATCTCCAGCACATAGCGGTCACCCACCTTAGCGCGGGCAAACGGGATGCCCAGCTGCTTGAGCGCCAGCTCCAGGCCCATATTGCTCATCAGCGTACCGACGGCGCCGCCGCGCAGCTGTCCCTGACGCAGCCCTTCCCGGGCGATGATGTAGAGGATCTGGTCACCATCGACTTTATTGCCTTCGTGGTCAACCATGATCACCCGATCGCCATCGCCATCGTAGGCAATGCCCAGATCGGCTTTTTCCGCCAGCACGCGCGCCTGCAGCGCCCGCACGTCGGTGGCCCCGACCTCTTCGTTGATGTTGAGGCCGTCAGGCTCGCAGCCCATCGCGATAACCTGGGCGCCCAGTTCGCGGAAAACATTGGGCGCGATGTGGTAGGTTGCGCCGTGCGCACAGTCCACCACCACTTTCAGCGTGGAGAGGCTCAGCTCGTTAGGAAAGGTGCCTTTACAAAACTCAATGTAGCGGCCCGCGGCATCGACGATGCGGCTGGCTTTACCCAGCTCAGCCGAGTCCACACAGGTGAGTTCTTTCTCCATTTCGGCTTCAATCGCCTCTTCCACATCATCCGGCAGCTTGGTGCCCTCAATGGAGAAGAACTTGATGCCGTTGTCGTAGAAAGGGTTATGTGAAGCGGAAATGACGATCCCCGCCTCGGCGCGAAAGGCGCGCGTCAGGTAGGCGATCGCCGGCGTTGGCATTGGCCCGGTGAACGACGCAGAGAGCCCCGCTGCCGCCAGCCCGGCTTCCAGCGCCGATTCCAGCATATAGCCCGAAATACGGGTATCCTTGCCGATGATAATTTTACGCGAGCCGTGACGCGCTAACACTTTGCCCGCCGCCCAGCCGAGCTTAAGCACAAATTCCGGAGTGATCGGCGCATCGCCGACGCGGCCACGAATACCATCGGTGCCAAAATACTTGCGGTTACTCATAACGTTTTTTTCCCTTAGCGGCGAGAGTGGCTTCCACCACGCGCAGCGCTTCTACCGTTTCTTTGACATCATGGACGCGGATAATCTGCGCGCCCTGCATTGCTGCAATGACGGCACACGCCAGGCTGCCGTTCAGCCGTTCCGACGGCCCGACGTTCAGCAACTGACCTACCATCGACTTACGCGACATACCGACCAGCAGCGGCAGACCAAAGTGATGAAACTCTCCCAGCCTGGCCAGCAGTTGATAATTGTGGGTGAGATTTTTACCGAAACCGAATCCCGGGTCGAGCAGCAATTTTTCTTTTGCGATCCCTGCCTGTTCGCAGCGCACGATGTGTTCATTAAAAAAGCACTCCACATCGGCGAAGACATCCTCATACTTCGGCGCCTCCTGCATGGTTTTCGGCTGTCCCTGCATATGCATCAGACACACCGGCAGCCCGGTTTCCGCCGCAGCCTGCAACGCGCCGGGTTCGGTCAGCGAACGAATATCGTTAATGATATGCGCCCCTGCCCGGGCGGATTCGCGGATAACCTCCGCTTTGGAGGTATCCACGGAGATCCACACCTCAAAGCGCTGGGCGATAGCCTCCACCACCGGGATCACCCGCGCAAGCTCCTCTTCCACGCTAACCTCAGCCGCCCCTGGCCGCGTCGATTCACCGCCGATATCAATGATGGTCGCCCCGGCGTTGATCATCAGATTGGCATGCTTCACCGCCTCAATCAGCGAATTATGGGCGCCGCCATCGGAGAAGGAGTCAGGCGTCACATTAAGAATACCCATCACGTGGGGGTGAGAGAGATCGAGGGTTGAGCCCTGGGCTACAAGTTTCATCACAAAATCCCTGAGACTGAAGAGGTTAAAAAAGAAAAACCCCGGAGCGGGCGCCCCGGGGTTTTAAGGTTAAAACAAGACATCAACAGCGGCAGCTTATTTGTCGCCCAGCTGCTCTGACATGGTGTTGCCCGGGTTCGGCGTACGCGGTTCATCGACCGGACGCGGCGCACGAGGCGTGCCATTGTTGTCAGAGTTGTTAGAAGAACCGGGTTCTTCCCAACCCGCTGGCGGACGAACATCGCGACGAGCCATCAGGTCGTCAATCTGCGGCGCATCGATGGTCTCATACTTCATGAGCGCATCTTTCATCGCGTGCAGAATGTCCATATTGTCGTTCAGCAGCTGGCGAGCACGACCGTAGTTACGCTCAATCAGCGATTTCACTTCCTGGTCGATGATACGCGCGGTTTCATCGGACATATGCTTCGCTTTCGCGACGCTGCGGCCGAGGAACACTTCACCCTCTTCTTCCGCGTACAGCAGCGGACCAAGTTTGTCGGAGAAGCCCCACTGGGTCACCATGTTACGCGCCAGGTTCGTCGCCACTTTAATGTCGTTAGACGCGCCGGTAGAAACATGTTCCGGACCGTAGATAATCTCTTCCGCCAGACGACCGCCGTACAGGGTGGAGATCTGACTTTCCAGTTTCTGACGGCTGGCGCTGATCGCATCGCCTTCCGGCAGGAAGAAGGTCACACCCAGCGCACGACCGCGCGGGATAATCGTCACTTTGTGCACCGGATCGTGCTCCGGCACCAGACGACCGATAATCGCGTGGCCCGCTTCGTGGTAAGCGGTGGACTCTTTCTGCGCTTCCGTCATCACCATGGAGCGGCGTTCCGCACCCATCATGATTTTGTCTTTCGCTTTTTCGAACTCAACCATCGATACGACGCGTTTGTTGCCGCGGGCAGCAAACAGGGCCGCTTCGTTGACCAGGTTGGCCAGGTCCGCACCGGAGAAGCCAGGGGTACCGCGAGCAATGATTGCCGCATCGATATCCGGCGCCAGCGGAACGCGACGCATATGCACTTTCAGGATCTGCTCACGACCGCGAACATCCGGCAGGCCAACCACCACCTGGCGGTCAAAACGGCCCGGACGCAGCAGCGCGGGGTCAAGAACGTCCGGACGGTTAGTCGCCGCGATAACGATAATACCTTCGTTACCTTCGAAGCCGTCCATCTCAACCAGCATCTGGTTCAGGGTCTGCTCACGTTCATCGTGACCACCGCCAAGACCGGCGCCACGCTGGCGGCCGACGGCGTCGATTTCATCGATGAAGATGATGCAAGGCGCTGCTTTCTTAGCCTGTTCGAACATGTCACGCACACGGGATGCACCAACACCGACGAACATTTCTACGAAGTCAGAACCGGAAATAGTAAAGAACGGCACTTTTGCTTCGCCAGCGATCGCTTTCGCCAGCAGCGTTTTACCGGTACCCGGAGGACCGACCATCAGGACGCCTTTCGGGATCTTACCGCCCAGTTTCTGGAAGCGGCTCGGCTCACGCAGGTATTCCACCAGTTCGCCGACTTCCTCTTTCGCTTCGTCACACCCGGCAACGTCAGCAAAAGTGGTTTTGATCTGATCTTCCGTCAGCATACGGGCTTTGCTTTTGCCGAAGGACATCGCGCCCTTTCCGCCGCCGCCCTGCATTTGCCGCATAAAAAAGATCCAGACGCCGATCAACAGCAGCATTGGGAACCAGGAGATGAAGATGGAAGCCAGCAGGCTTGGCTCTTCTGGTGGTTCACCAACAACTTTGACGTTTTTAGTCAACAGGTTATCGAGCAGCTTCGGATCGTTAACCGGAATGTAAGTCGTGTAACGGTTACTATCTTTCTTGGTAACGTTGATCTCACGTCCGTTGATACGCGCTTCGCGAACCTGGTCCTGATTGACCTCTTGCAGGAAGGTAGAATAATCCACCTTGCGGCCATTCGACTCGCTGGGCCCAAAGCTCTGGAATACTGACATCAGCACAACGGCAATGACCAGCCAGAGTATTAGGTTTTTCGCCATGTCACTCAAGGGATTAACCTCTTATTACAACTGTGTTAAAAACAGCGTCAGGATACGCTATATCCAGTTTCTTTCAAACTTTCATTTGAAATCTGCCGGTTATGGTTTACGCCCGGTCGCTACAATATACACTTCACGCGAACGAGCGCGGGAAGAGTCCGGCTTACGAACTTTGACCTTCGTAAACAGGGAGCGAATTTCTCGAAGATACTCATCGAAGCCTTCGCCCTGGAACACCTTCACTACAAAACTACCACCTGGCGCTAATACATCACGAGACATTTCAAGCGCCAGTTCTACCAGATACATCGCCCGGGGAATATCCACCGCCGGTGTTCCGCACATATTCGGCGCCATATCGGACATGACCACTTGTACTTTACTGTCGCCTACTCGCTCAAGTAACGCTTTCAGGACTAATTCATCACGAAAGTCGCCCTGAAGGAAGTCCACACCAACGATTGGATCCATTGGTAAAAGATCGCAAGCGATGATGCGGCCGCTGTTGCCGATCTGCGTGACCGCATACTGCGACCAGCCTCCGGGAGCAGCGCCGAGGTCAACTATCGTCATCCCCGGCTTAAAAATTTTGTCACTTTGCTGTATTTCATCAAGTTTAAACCAGGCACGGGAACGTAACCCCTTTTTCTGTGCCTGTTGAACATATTTATCGCTAAAGTGTTCCTGAAGCCAGCGGCTTGAGCTGGCAGAACGCTTTTTACCTGTCATTTAACATTCCCGTTCGGGTTCATCGTACTTTACTGCGTAAAAATCGACGCGGTAGTTTGGCGATATATGGGAGATGGCGGTAGAATGACCCGTTTTCAATCCCAACGTAAGCAAAAAAATACGATGAATCTGAGTACTAAACAAAAACAGCACCTGAAAGGTCTGGCACATCCGCTCAAGCCGGTAGTTATGCTTGGCAACAATGGTTTGACCGAAGGGGTACTGGCCGAGATCGAACAAGCGTTAGGGCACCATGAACTCATCAAGGTGAAGATCGCCTCAGAAGATCGCGAAACTAAAGCCTTGATCGTGGAAGCCATCGTGCGCGAAACCGGCGCCTGTAACGTACAGGTCATCGGTAAAACGCTGGTTCTGTACCGCCCAACGCCAGAGCGTAAAATCTCGCTGCCACGCTAAGAATATCCTCAATCCCGACACAACTTTGTGTAAAACGAGGGATTTCTGTGGCCAGGCGAGCAAAATGCCATGCTCGTGACGTTGATAAAAGGCCGCTATGCGGCCTTTTTCCTTTCTTTACAATCTATAAACATCGTAGCGGGAAATACGCCTTACAGGTATTCAACCTTGGTAATTTCGTATTCCACTTCCCCACCCGGTGTACGGATAGTCACGACGTCATCCTGCTCTTTACCGATCAGACCACGGGCAATCGGCGAGTTCACGGAGATCAGATTCTGCTTAAAATCAGCTTCGTCATCGCCCACGATACGGTAGGTCTGTTCCTCGTCAGTATCGAGGTTCAGCACGCTGACAGTAGAGCCAAAAATCACCCGGCCATTGTTCGGCATTTTGGTGATATCGATAACCTGCGCATTGGACAGCTTCGCTTCGATATCCTTGATACGCCCTTCGCAGAAGCCCTGCTGTTCACGCGCGGCGTGATACTCGGCATTCTCTTTCAGATCGCCGTGTTCACGGGCCTCAGCAATAGCGGCAATGATTTCAGGACGACGCACAGACTTCAGATAATCCAGTTCTTCGCGCAGTTTTTCAGCGCCACGTAAGGTCATCGGAATCGCTTGCATTAGTTATACCTCTTTATCATTCCTTCAGGAAACGGATAGCTCCGCTCCGCCACCTGTCCTGTCCACGGGCAGGACACGAGCAAAAAGAAACCGACCCGGGAAACACTCCCCAGGTCAGCAGCAATTTTTCATTTGATAGGTATTTTACCCCGAAGTTCATTATGGGTCATCGTTTACTTTACTGGGCGTTGCACCGTAGTATGACGGCCTGGCTTCAGGTTGTTAGCGCGAGATTATGCGATTTCCCAGATTTATCATCGGATTGACTGCCGGTATAGCGCTTAGCGCTCAGGCGGCGAATATTGACGAGTACATCACCCAGCTTCCCGCCGGTGCGAACCTTGCCTTTATGGCGCAAAAGGTCGGCGCATCGACGCCGGAAATCGACTATCACAGCCAGCAAATGGCGCTTCCGGCCAGTACGCAAAAGGTCATCACCGCGCTGGCGGCCCTGCTGCAGCTGGGTCCCGATTTTCGCTTCACCACCACGCTGGAAACCAAAGGCTCACTGGACGGCGGCGTGCTGAAAGGCGATCTGATCGCCCGCTTCGGCGGCGACCCGACGCTGAAGCGGCAGGATATTCGCAATATGGTGGCGACGCTGAAAAAAGCTGGCGTGCAGCGTATCGACGGCAATGTGCTTATCGATACCTCGGTCTTCGCCAGCCATGATAAAGCGCCGGGGTGGCCGTGGAACGACCTGACGCAATGCTTCAGCGCTCCGCCTGCGGCGGCGATTGTCGACCGCAACTGCTTCTCGGTCTCGCTGTATAGCGCGCAGAAGCCGGGCGATCTCGCCTTCATTCGCGTCGCCTCCTATTATCCGGTCACCATGTTCAGTCAGGTTCGCACCCTGGCGCGTGGCTCATCGGAAGCCCAGTATTGCGAACTGGACGTGGTGCCGGGCGACCTCAATCGCTATACCCTCACCGGCTGCCTGCCGCAGCGTAGCGAACCGCTGCCGCTGGCCTTCGCGATACAGGATGGCGCCAGCTACGCCGGGGCGATCCTTAAAGCGGAGCTGAAGCAGGCGGGGATCGCCTATAGCGGCACGCTGCTGCGTCAGACGTTGGCCAATGAGTCCGGCACGGTATTAGCCACCACCCAGTCGGCGCCGCTGCACGATCTGCTGCGGATCATGCTGAAGAAATCCGACAACATGATTGCGGATACCGTTTTTCGTACCATCGGTCATGCCCGGTTCGGCGTACCAGGGACCTGGCGGGCAGGATCCGATGCCGTACGTCAGATCCTGCGTCAACAGGCTGGGGTTGATCTCGGCAACACCATCATCGCCGACGGCTCTGGCCTGTCGCGCCACAACCTGATCGCCCCGGCGACCATGATGCAGGTGTTGCAGTATATCGCCCAACACGACACCGAGCTCAACTTCATCTCTATGCTGCCGCTGGCGGGCCATGACGGCTCGCTGCAGTATCGCGCCGGCCTCCATCAGGCGGGCGTCGATGGCAAAGTCTCGGCGAAAACCGGGTCGCTGCAGGGGGTTTATAACCTTGCGGGCTTCATCACTACCGCCAGCGGGCAAAAGGTGGCCTTCGTGCAATACCTCTCCGGCTACGCCGTGGAGCCAGCCGATCAGCGTAACCGCCGCATACCGTTGGTGCGCTTTGAAAGCCGGCTTTATAAAGATTTGTACCAGAACAACTAAAAACAAAAGGGCCGCATCAGATGCGGCCCTTTTTGATCCAGAGAAGTCAGGATTAACGTTTGTAGATGAATTCAACGCCTTCTTCGTCGTCTTCGTCCCAGTCGTCATCCCAGTCTTCGTCATCTTCCACTTCGGCTTCGGCCTCTTCAAGCTGCTGACGGTGATAGTCGTCCCACATAAACTCGACTTTCTCCGGCTTCTGCTCTTCTTCCGCCTGCACGATGGGGTTTTCGATGATGAAGGTCATCACGTCCCAGCACAGATCTTTTACGCCCTGCTGGCTGGCGGCGGAGATCAGGTAGAATTTCTCTTCCCAACCCAGCGCTTCAGCAATCGCCTTCGCTTTAGCTTCGGCTTCCGCTTTGCCCATCAGGTCAATCTTGTTAAAGACTAACCAGCGCGGTTTGGAGGCCAGCTTCTCGCTGTATTTCTCCAGCTCGCCGATGATGATGCGCGCGTTCTCAACCGGATCGGAACCGTCGATAGGCTCGATGTCGATCAGGTGCAGCAATACGCGGCAGCGCTCAAGGTGCTTGAGGAAGCGGATGCCGAGGCCTGCGCCTTCCGCTGCGCCTTCAATCAGCCCCGGGATATCGGCGACCACGAAGCTCTTCTCATTGTCCATACGCACCACGCCCAGGCTTGGCACCAGGGTGGTAAACGGATAGTCAGCCACTTTCGGCTTGGCGGCGGAGACCGCACGGATAAAGGTGGATTTACCGGCGTTCGGCATCCCCAGCATTCCGACGTCCGCCAGCAGCATCAGCTCCAGCTGCAGGTCGCGCTTATCACCCGGCGTACCCATGGTCTTCTGACGCGGCGTACGGTTAACGGATGATTTAAAACGGGTGTTGCCCAGACCGTGCCAGCCGCCCTTCGCCACCATCAGACGCTGACCGTGTTTGGTCATATCGCCCATGGTCTCGCCGGTGCCCTGGTCGATAACCCGGGTCCCGACCGGCACTTTTACCGTCACGTCTTTACCACGCTTACCGGTACAGTCGCGGCTCTGGCCATTCTGCCCGCGTTCGGCGCGGAAAGATTTTTCAAAACGGTAGTCGATCAGGGTATTCAGGTTCTCGTCCGCTTCCAGCCAGACATCGCCGCCGTCACCGCCATCGCCGCCGTCCGGGCCGCCTTTCGGAATATATTTTTCGCGGCGGAAGCTTACGCAACCATTGCCGCCGTCACCTGCTACGACCAGGATCGTTGCTTCATCTACAAACTTCATTTTACTCTCCGTAAATCATTCGCCTGAGCGGGGCAGCGGTACTACCGCCTCTCGCTTACGCCAACGTCCCCAAAGACGATGACCGATGGCGGAATACATCGCGCCCGCAACCACGACAAACGCACCGAGATAACCAATCAGGTTTAACATCGGTCTGGCGAAAACATCGGGCCAGGCCATTGATAATAAATCAGAAAACAGTAGCGTAAACAGTGGCGTCAAGGTGATTAACGCGCTGACCTGCGCCGCCTGCCAGCGCGCCATGGCTTCCGCCAGCGCCCCGTAGCCGACCAGGGTATTCAGCCCGCAAAAAATCAGGCATGCCAGTTGCCAGCTGCTTAACCGGGATATCACCCCAGGCTCAGCGAGCGGCAGTAATGCAATCGTACATAAAGTGTACAGCAAAAATAGTATCTGCTGCGATGCCAGACGGCGCAATAACACCTTTTGCGCGACGCCGTAGCTTACCCACACCGTTGCGGCAGCAACGCCGAAAATTACCCCCCACGTGTAGTCCGTCAGGCGGGTAAAGATTTCAATCAGGCTGGTGTTGAAGAACATCACCAACCCGCTGAGCAGCATTAACGCGCCCACCACCTGGGTGCCGCGCATGCGCTCTTTCAGAATCACGACGCTAGCCACCATCATGCCTACCGGCGATAGCTGGCCGATGACCTGAGAAGCCGTGGGGCTGAGATACTGCAGGGAAGAACTGAACAGGATGAAGTTACCGAACAGGCCGCCGGTGGCAATCGCTAATAAGACCAGCCAGCGCGGCTTGCGAAAAATTCGCAGCGGCGGCAGTTTGCCTTTGATCGCGAGGATCGCGCCAAGACCAATACTGGCCATCAGGAAGCGATAAAACACCACCGTTGGCGGCGCCATCACCTCAAGAACCTGCTTCATTGCAATCGGCAACGCTCCCCAACACATCGCGGTGGTAAGCGCCAGAATAATGCCAATCCCAGCCTGCTGCTTCATGCCTGTTTCCCTGCAAAAATTTTCCGGTAGACGAATGTAAAAAGCCCCGCAACGTGTTGCGGGGCTTTCATCCGTTACCGGGACGCGAAAAACTTATTCAGCAACGATGCTGATGAATTTACGGTTTTTCGGGCCTTTAACTTCGAACTTGACTTTACCGTCAGTCAAAGCGAACAGAGTGTGGTCACGGCCGCAACCAACGTTGGTGCCAGCGTGGAATTTGGTACCACGTTGACGAACGATGATGCTACCTGCCAGAACTGCTTCACCGCCGAAACGTTTTACGCCCAGACGTTTAGCTTCTGAATCGCGACCGTTACGAGTCGAGCCGCCAGCCTTTTTATGTGCCATTTAAATCTACTCCTCAGGTCTTAGGCGCTGATGCCAGTGATTTTCACATCAGTGAACCACTGACGATGGCCCTGCTGCTTACGATAGTGTTTACGACGACGAAACTTAACGATTTTAACTTTCTCGCCACGACCGTGAGCAACAATTTCAGCTTTGATTACGCCGCCCTCAACGAAAGGAACGCCGATCTTGATTTCTTCACCGTTTGCGATCATCAGCACTTCAGCGAACTCAACAGCTTCGCCAGTTGCGATGTCCAGCTTTTCCAGGCGAACGGTCTGACCTTCGCTTACTCGGTGTTGTTTACCACCACTTTGGAAAACCGCGTACATATAAAACTCCGCTTCCGCGCACCTCTTCGTGTGATTCAGAGTGCGCTATAAATATTCACAATAGGGCGCGAATATTACGCAAAACGCGAGCCTTTGACAAGAGCGATTAGCGATCAATGCAGAAAAAAAACACAACTTTCACGACAACGTTTATCTACGGCAATTTTTCAGTACAATCATAACTTCTTTTAATTCTGTCTTAATCCTTCTGTGATCCCACCTGGATTCATGGTAACAGGACATTTGGCCCGGCTTTTGCGATGAATTTAGAAAAAATCAATGAGTTAACCGCGCAAGATATGGCGGGTGTCAATGCGACGATTCTTGAGCAACTCAACTCCGATGTTCAGCTTATCAATCAGTTAGGCTATTACATCGTCAGCGGCGGCGGCAAACGCATTCGCCCGATGATTGCTGTGCTCGCCGCCCGCGCGGTGGGCTATCAGGGGAGCGCGCATGTCACCATTGCTGCGCTGATTGAATTTATTCATACCGCCACCCTGCTGCATGACGACGTCGTCGATGAGTCTGATATGCGTCGCGGCAAAGCCACGGCAAATGCGGCGTTTGGCAATGCCGCCAGCGTGCTGGTCGGCGATTTTATCTATACCCGCGCCTTTCAGATGATGACCCAGTTGGGCTCGCTGAAGATCCTCGAGGTCATGTCGGAAGCGGTGAACGTCATTGCCGAAGGCGAAGTGCTGCAGCTGATGAACGTCAATGACCCGGATATCACGGAAGAGAACTACATGCGCGTCATCTACAGCAAGACGGCGCGTCTGTTTGAGGCTGCCTCGCAGTGTGCGGGATTACTGGCCGACTGCACTGCGGAAGAAGAGCGCGCGTTGCAGGATTATGGCCGCTATCTCGGCACCGCTTTCCAGCTGATCGACGATTTACTCGATTACAGCTCCGACGGAGAGCGGCTTGGTAAAAACGTCGGTGACGACCTCAACGAAGGCAAACCGACGCTACCGCTGCTGCACGCCATGCACCATGGTACCGCCGATCAATCGGCGATGATTCGCGGGGCAATCGAGCAGGGCAACGGCCGCCATCTGCTGGATGCCGTCCTGGAAACGATGGCTGCCTGCGGTTCGCTGGAGTGGACGCAGAAACGTGCCGAAGAAGAAGCTGACAAAGCGATTGCCGCGCTGCAGGTTCTCCCTGACACCCCCTGGCGTGAAGCCTTGATCGGGCTGGCGCATATCGCGGTTCAGCGCGATCATTAATCTCCTCCCCCTTCCCGCGCAATGCGCGGGAAAGTTCCAGTAAAAACCCATTCCCTACCGTAAATTTCCGGATACCTTGATACATTCTGAATATTCCGGCGCTTTAACAGAACTTGTTAGAACCTTACCTGGTGCGCGGGTATAGTGTCCCCGTCGCCCATATGGGCCGATCAGGATCTTTATCACCAGGAGAATTTATGGATAAGTTCATCGACTGGCATCCCGCAGATATTGTTGCGGGATTACGTAAACGGGGAACATCGCTGGCGGCAGAGTCGCGACGGCACGGTCTGAGTTCTTCAACGCTGGCGAACGCCCTGACCCGCCCCTGGCCGAAAGGCGAATTAATCATCGCCACGGCGCTGGATACACAGCCGTGGGTCATCTGGCCGTCACGCTACCATGATCCGGTAACGCATGAGTTTATCGACAGAACGCAGATGATGCGTCAAAAGAAGATGGACAAGTGATGTGATTGTTCGACAAGGACCCGGGATAGACGCCCGGGCCCTGACAGGATGCGGTTACTCGCCTTTCACGCGCTGAATATTGGCACCCAGCGCCTGCAGTTTGTCTTCGATACGCTCATAGCCACGATCGATATGATAGATGCGATCGACGATGGTGGTTCCCTCAGCGATACAACCTGCCAGCACGAGGCTCGCCGAGGCACGCAAATCGGTCGCCATCACCTGCGCGCCCGAAAGCTGCTCCACGCCGTGACAGATCGCGGTATTGCTCTCGATCTCCGCGTGGGCGCCCATACGGATCAGTTCCGGAATGTGCATAAAGCGGTTTTCAAAGATCGTTTCGGTGATCACGCCGGTCCCTTCCGCGACCAGGTTGAGCAGCGTGAACTGGGCCTGCATATCGGTCGGGAAGCCCGGATGCGGCGCGGTACGCACGTTAACCGCTTTCGGACGGTTGCCGTGCATATCAAGGCTGATCCAGTCTTCGCCCGTTTCGATGTCCGCTCCGGCGTCGCGCAGCTTCGCCAGTACGGCGTCCAGGGTATCTGGTTGCGCGTGACGGCAGAGGATCTTGCCGCCGGAAATGGCTGCGGCAACCAGGAAGGTCCCGGTTTCAATACGGTCCGGCAGCACGCGGTAAACGCCGCCGCCCAGACGCTGCACACCTTCGATGGTGATGCGATCGGTGCCCTGGCCGCTGATTTTTGCGCCCAGCGCGTTAAGGAAGTTCGCGGTATCGACGATCTCCGGCTCGCGAGCGGCGTTTTCGATAATCGTCGTCCCCTCGGCGAGGGTCGCTGCGCTCATGATAGTGACGGTGGCGCCGACGCTCACTTTATCCATCACGATATGCGCGCCTTTCAGACGACCATTGACCGAGGCTTTAACATAACCTTCTTCCAGTTTGATCTCGGCGCCCAGCTGTTCCAGCCCGCTAATATGCAGATCGACCGGACGCGCGCCGATGGCGCAGCCGCCAGGCAGAGAGACTTGTCCCTGACCGAAACGCGCCACCAGCGGGCCCAGCGCCCAGATGGAGGCGCGCATGGTTTTCACCAGATCGTACGGAGCACAGAATACATCGACCGGGCCGGCGTCAATCCACACCGAACCATTGCGCTCTACCTTCGCGCCCAGCTGACTCAGCAGCTTCATGGTGGTATCGATGTCTTTCAGCTTAGGTACGTTCTGGATCTCTACCGGCTCTTCGGCAAGCAGCGCGGAAAAGAGGATTGGCAGGGCGGCGTTTTTTGCACCGGAGATGGTGACTTCGCCCTGAAGGCGAGTCGGCCCCTGAACACGGAATTTATCCATTGATTCTGTTCTCTATTAAAAATTCACATACGCTGCAGGGGATCCCCCACAGCTTAGAAGCCATTTAGTTTGCGGTCTCGCGCCCACTCCTGCGGAGTAAAGGCCTTGATCGACAGCGCATGGATGCGGTTGTCAGCAATATATTCCATCAGCGGCGCGTAGACGCTCTGCTGCTTTTTAACCCGACTCATGCCATCGAACATCTCACCCACAGCAATAACCTGAAAGTGGCTGCCATCGCCAGAGACGTGGACTTCCTGGAGGGGGAGTGCGTTCATCAGCACGGTCTGAATTTCATGATTTTCCATGGGCTCAAATTTATCTGATAGTGAAAACAGCCCAACATCTTAGAGGAAAGTGGCGCGGTCTTAAACAAGCAAAAAGCCCCGGCGAAAAGATTGCCGGGGCTTTCGGAATAGCTTCAGCGCTAAGGCACTGAAAAGATTATGGGATCATATCAGCAGGCAGGTTGTAAAGACCGACCAGCGTTTGCAGATTTTCGCTCTTGCCGATCAGCTGCGCTTCCCGGCCCTGGCGGCGAATCAGCGCGACAAAATGCACTAACAGCGCCAGGCCCGCCGTGTCCACGCGCGTGGTCTGGCTGAGATCGATGATCGCTGTCCCCGCCGTCGCCTGGGCGCGTGCCTCCCAGAGCGGGACCAGCAGATCCTGATCCAGCTCTCCGTGCAGCGCCAGCGTCTCGCCATCACGAGTCCAGCTCAGCTGCCCGCTCATTATTTTTTCTGTTCCAGGGTGATCGGCTGAGCGGAGATCGCTTTCAGCTGCGCGGTCAGGCCATCAACGCCCTTGGTACGCAGCAGATCGCTCCACTCGTTTTGTTTGGTGGTGATCATGCTGACCCCTTCCGCGATCATATCGTAGGCCTGCCAGTTGCCGGTCTGGGTGTTTTTACGCCACTGGAAGTCGAGACGTACCGGCGGACGGCCATTCGGGTCGAGGATGGTGACGCGGATCGGAATGATGGTCGCGCTGCCCAGCGGCTGTTCCGGGGCAATCTGGTAGGTCTGACCATGGTACATGGCCAGCGCCTGGCCATAGGCCTGCTTCAGGTATTCACGGAAGGCGGCAAAATAGGCTTCACGCTGCGCCGGGGTGGCTTCTTTGTAATAGCGGCCCAGCACCAGCGCGCCGGCATACTTCACCTGCACATACGGCAGAAGCTCCTGGTCGACGATGTCGCGCAGATAGTTAGGATTGGCCTTGATCTTCGGCTGTTCATTCTTCAGGCGATCGAAGGTTTTCTGCGCCGCTTCATTCATCAGCTTATACGGATTGGACTGGTCTGCCGCCTGGACCGCGGTCAGCGGGGCAATCACCAGCATGGCGACCATGAGTAAGCGTTTAAACATATCGTATTTCTCCTGAAATTAATGCGTCGTGCCGGCTGCCGGCGTCGCGTCAGTATGACCTTCCGCCTCGGCCTTATCATTGCCAGAATTCTGATTGTCGCCGCCCTTGCTGTTATAAAGGAACTGACCAATCAGATCTTCCAGCACCATGGCGGACTTGGTGTCCTGGATAGTACCGCCGTCTTTAAGGATAGTCGTCCCGAGGTCCGGGTCTTCAAAACCGACGTTCAGCGCCAGATACTGCTCGCCCAGCAGGCCAGAGGTGCGGATCGCCAGCGAACTGGTATCGGGGATATGGTTGTAGCGCTCATCAATATCGAGCTCCACGCGCGGCAGATAGGTTTTCGGGTCGAGAGTGATGTCCGCCACGCGGCCAACAACCACACCGCCGATGCGCACCGGCGAGCGCGCTTTCAGGCCGCCGATATTATCGAAGGTCGCGTAAAGACGGTAAGTCGGCTCGGTACGTAACGAGGTGACGTTCGCCGCCTTCAGGCAGACAAACAGCGCCGCCAGCAGCGCCACCAGTAAGAACACCCCTACCCAGATTTCATTTTTTTTCGTTTGCATGAACTCAATTCCCAAACATCAGCGCAGTCAGCACAAAATCCAGCCCCAGAACCGCCAGCGACGCATGCACCACGGTGCGCGTAGTCGCCCGGCTAATCCCGGCGGAAGTGGGGATAGCGTCATAACCATTGAATAACGCAATCCAGGTTACCGTAATGGCGAATACCAAGCTCTTAATCAGGCAGTTCACCAGATCCATTCGCCAGTCGACGGCATTTTGCATCGCGGTCCAGAAAAAACCACCGTCAATGCCCTTCCAGCTCACGCCCACCAGCGCGCCACCCCAGATCCCCACCGCGACGAAGATAATCGTCAGCAGCGGCAGCGAAATGACGCCGGCCCAGAAACGGGGAGAAATGACGCGGCGCAGTGGGTCCACCGCCATCATCTCCATACTGGAGAGCTGTTCCGTGGCCCGCATCAGGCCAATCTCGGCGGTCAGCGCCGACCCGGCGCGACCGGCAAACAGCAGCGCGGCGACCACCGGCCCCAGCTCGCGCAGCAGCGACAGCGCCACCAGCATGCCAAGACTGGTCTCTGCGCTGTAGGTGGTTAAGACCAGATAACCCTGCAGCCCGAGCACCATACCGATAAACAGGCCCGATACAATGATAATCAGCATCGACAGAACGCCGACGTTGTAGAGTTGACGAACCAGCAGCGGCGCGTGCTTGCGAAACTCTGGTTTGCCGACAACGGCGTTAAACAGCATTAATCCGGCGCGTCCGAAGGTCGCGGTGGTTTTAATACCGCGATGGCCTAGCGCGGCCAGCGCATTAAACAGCATCAGTCGCTCAACTCCCTATGCCTAATAAATCATGGTGATAGTCGCCAGCCGGATAACGGAACGGCACCGGGCCGTCGGCAATACCATCAATGAACTGACGAACCCGAGGGTCGGCATTCTCCCGTAGCGACTGGGCGCTGCCGTGGGCGACAATCTTTTTATCCGCCACGATATACGCATAGTCCGCAATGCTCAGCACCTCAGGCACATCGTGCGAAACCACGATGCAGGTGACGCCCAGCGTGCTGTTGAGTTCAGAAATCAGCTTCACCAGCACGCCCATGGTGATGGGATCCTGCCCGACGAACGGTTCGTCGAACATAATGAGATCCGGCTCCAGGGCGATGGCCCTCGCCAGGGCGGCGCGGCGCGCCATGCCGCCGGAAAGCTCGGAGGGCATTAACTTCGCCGCACCGCGCAGCCCCACCGCCTCCAGCTTCATCATCACCGTCGTATGCAGCAGCGCAGGCGGCAGATGCGTATGTTCGCGCAGCGGGTAGGCGACGTTGTCAAAAACATTGAGGTCGGTAAACAGCGCCCCGGACTGGAACAGCATGCTCATCCGCTTACGCACCGTGTACAGACGTGAACGGGTCATCTGCGGCACGTTCTCGCCATCGAACAGGATCTCTCCCCTGTCCGGCGGGATCTGTCCGCCGATCAGGCGTAACAGGGTAGTCTTGCCGATCCCCGAAGGTCCCATAATCGCAGTAATTTTACCGCGCGGCACCGACAGCGAGATGTCGTCGAAGATCACGCGATCGCCGCGAGAAAAGCGGATACCGCGCACTTCAACTAAATTCGCCTGAGTTTGGCTCATAAAATCATCCTTACTAAGCACCTGATGGGCAAGCATCGCCCTTTCTTACGCCACAATCACAACATTTTTACAGAATCTTACCTGCACAGGTTAGCGAAAGCTGGCATTTGTTTTACTTTTGGCACGCATAAAGTCAAAATTAAGAATTCGTTACGCTGCGTAGGGATAACCCAGCGAGGCGACGATTATACCTGAAGAAAGGACTTTAGATGCTCTTAGCGACGGCTCTGTTAATTATTGGTTTATTGCTGGTTGTCTACAGCGCCGATCGTCTGGTCTATGCCGCCTCCATCCTTTGTCGCATGTTGGGGATCCCGCCGCTGATCATCGGTATGACGGTGGTGAGTATTGGCACCAGCCTGCCGGAGATCATGGTTTCCACCGCGGCCTCGCTGCATGGGCAGACCGATCTGGCGGTGGGCACCGCGCTCGGCTCCAATATCACCAATATTCTCCTGATCCTCGGTCTGGCTGCCTTACTCAGGCCATTTACCGTGCATTCTGATATTCTGCGCCGCGAATTACCGCTAATGTTGCTGGTCAGCGTGCTGGCGGGGCTGGTGCTCTATGATGGTCAACTGTCCCGTCTCGACGGCCTGTTTTTACTGGCGCTGGCGCTGCTATGGCTGCTGTTCACCATCAAGATCGCCCGTCTGGCGGAACGCCAGGGAAGCGATAGCCTGACCCGCGAACAGCTGGCGGAACTGCCGCGTGAAGGGTCGCTGCCGGTCGCTCTGCTGTGGTTAGGGGTGGCGATGATCGTCATGCCGATGGCCACCCGCATGGTGGTGGATAACAGCACGGTGCTGGCAAACTATTTTGCCATCAGCGAACTAACCGTCGGCCTGACGGTAGTGGCGATAGGCACCAGCCTGCCGGAGCTGGCCACCGCCATCGCCGGGGCGCGCAAAGGGGAAGATGACATTGCCATCGGCAATATCATCGGCGCGAATATCCTCAATATTGCGCTGGTGCTGGGTTTGCCGGCGTTGATCGCGCCGGGAGCCTTTGCGGCGGAAGCCTTTACCCGCGACTATGGCGTGATGTTGCTGGTCAGCCTGATCTTCGCGGTGCTGTGCTGGCGCCGTAGGCAGCAGCCGGGACGACTGGTTGGCGCGCTGCTGGTCGGTGGTTTTGTGGTTTGGTTGGCGATGCTGTTCTGGACAGCGCCGCTCTTCGTTGAATGACTCGGGATAACATCATGTCGCAAATAGATTTGCCCACGGATTTTGACTTTCAACAGGCCGGCCGTCAGGTGCTGGAAATTGAACGTGAAGGTCTGGCCCAGCTCGATCAATATATAAATGAAGATTTCACCCGCGCCTGCGAAACGATTTTCCGCTGCGGCGGGAAAGTCGTGGTGATGGGGATGGGCAAATCCGGCCATATCGGCCGCAAAATGGCGGCAACCTTCGCCAGTACCGGCACGTCGGCATTTTTTGTCCACCCTGGCGAAGCCGCGCACGGCGATTTGGGCATGGTTACGCCGCAGGACGTGGTGATTGCGCTGTCGAACTCCGGCGAATCGAACGAAATCCTCGCGCTGATCCCGGTCCTGAAACGCCAGCAGGTGAAGCTTATCTGCATCACCAGCCGGCCTGAAAGCAGCATGGCGCGCGCGGCGGATATCCATCTGTGCGTGAAAGTGCCGAAAGAGGCTTGTCCATTAGGGCTGGCCCCCACCTCCAGCACCACCGCCGCGCTGGTGATGGGCGATGCCCTCGCCGTCGCCCTGCTGGAGGCCCGCGGCTTTACCGCTGAGGATTTCGCTCTCTCGCATCCGGGCGGCGCACTCGGTCGTAAGCTGTTGCTGCGCGTCAATGATATTATGCATACCGGTGATGAGATCCCGCACGTCGGCCTGCAGGCCACCCTGCGCGATGCGCTGCTGGAAATCACTCGTAAAAATTTAGGTATGACCGCTATCTGCGATGACGACATGAACATCATCGGTATCTTTACCGACGGTGACTTGCGCCGGGTCTTCGACACCGGCGTCGATATGCGCGATGCCAGCATTGCCGACGTCATGACCCGGGGAGGGATCCGCATCCGTCCCGGCACCCTGGCGGTGGATGCGCTAAACCTGATGCAATCCCGTCATATCACCTGCGTGCTGGTTGCCGATGGCGACCATCTGCTGGGTGTGGTACATATGCACGATCTCCTGCGCGCGGGCGTAGTGTAAGTAAGGAAAAAATAATGAATAATGCTGATGCTCAGTTAGCGACCTGCTATGGGCCGGTAAGCCAGACGTTTCTCGATCTCGCGGCTAAGATCCGTCTACTGATCCTCGATGTCGACGGTGTATTATCCGACGGGCTTATCTATATGGGTAATCACGGCGAGGAGCTGAAAGCGTTCAATGTCCGCGATGGCTATGGTATCCGCTGCGCGCTGACCTCTGGCATTGAAGTGGCGATTATTACCGGACGAAAAGCTAAACTGGTAGAAGATCGCTGTCAGACGCTGGGCATTACGCATTTGTATCAGGGGCAGTCGGACAAGCTGCTGGCGTTCCGCGATCTCACTGACAAACTGGGCGTGCGGCCAGAGGAAGTCGCCTACATCGGCGACGATCTGATTGACTGGCCGGTGATGGCCGAAGTGGGCCTCAGCGTCGCCGTCGCGGATGCGCATCCGCTGCTGCTGCCGCGCGCCGATTACATCACCCGGATTAATGGCGGACGCGGCGCGGTACGCGAAGTCTGCGATTTGTTACTATTGGCGCAGGGCAAGCTGGATGAGGCCAAAGGGCAATCAATATGAGTAAAACCAGACGTTGGGTTATCATTTTACTGTCGCTGCTTGCGCTGATCCTCATCGGCCTGAATCTGGCGAATACGGACGACACGGCCCAGCCGGAGGTCAATCCCAACGACCCGACGTATAAAAGCGAACACACTGACACCGTGGTGTACAGTCCGGAAGGCGCCCTGAGCTATCGGCTGATCGCCGAGCACGTGGAGTATTTTTCCGATCAGGAGGTCTCCTGGTTTACCAAACCGGTGATGACCACCTTTGATACCAATAAGGTGCCGACCTGGTCAGTCAGGGCTGATAAAGCGAAGCTGACAAATGACCGGATGCTCTATCTTTACGGGCACGTTGAGGTGAATGCGCTCGCGCCAGACTCTCAACTGCGCAAAATTACGACGGATAACGCCCAGATAAATCTGGTAACGCAGGACGTTACCTCCGATGACATGGTGACGTTATACGGCACCACATTTAATTCCAGCGGCCTGAAAATGCGTGGAAACCTTCGCAGCAAAAATGCCGAGCTGATTGAAAAGGTGAGAACCTCTTATGAAATTCAGAACAAACAAACTCAGCCTTAAGATTGCGCTCGCCGGCGCGTTACTGGCCGCCAGCCTGCCTGCCCTCGCCAAGACGGGCGATACCGATCAGCCGATCCATATCGAATCCGATCAGCAGTCGCTGGATATGCAGGGCAACGTCGTCACCTTCACCGGTAACGTGGTCGTGACTCAGGGGACGATCAAGATTAACGCTGATAAAGTGGTAGTCACCCGTCCGGGCAATGAAAAAGGCAAAGAGGTGATCGAAGGTTTCGGTAACCCGGCCACCTTCTACCAGATGCAGGATAACGGCAAACCGGTAAAAGGCCGGGCGTCGAAAATGCGCTATGAGCTGCAGAACGATTACGTCGTGCTGACCGGCAACGCGTACCTTGAACAGCTCGACAGCAACATCAAGGGCGACAAGATCACCTATCTGGTGAAAGAGCAAAAAATGCAGGCCTTCAGCGACAAAGGTCGACGCGTCACCACCGTTCTGGTGCCGTCCGAGCTGCAGGACAAAAGCGGCAACCAGCAAAAGAAGAGTAACTAATCCGTTATGGCAACCTTAACTGCGAAGAATCTCGCTAAAGCGTATAAAGGCCGCCGCGTGGTGGAAGATGTCAGTCTCACCGTTAACTCGGGGGAGATTGTCGGCTTGCTCGGCCCCAACGGCGCCGGTAAAACCACCACCTTCTACATGGTGGTCGGGATTGTGCCGCGCGACGCGGGCAATATCATCATTGATGACGAAGACATCAGCCTGCTGCCGCTGCACGCGCGCGCGCGCCGGGGGATCGGCTATCTGCCGCAGGAAGCCTCGATTTTCCGTCGCCTGAGCGTCTATGACAACCTCATGGCGGTCCTGCAGATCCGTGACGATTTGAGCAGCGAACAGCGGGAAGATCGCGCCAAAGAGCTGATGGAAGAGTTTCATATTGAGCACCTGCGCGACAGCCTCGGTCAGGCGCTCTCCGGTGGCGAACGCCGCCGCGTCGAAATCGCCCGCGCGCTGGCGGCAAACCCGAAATTTATTCTTCTGGATGAACCCTTTGCCGGCGTGGATCCGATCTCGGTTATCGATATCAAACGCATCATTGAGCATTTGCGCGACAGCGGCCTCGGCGTACTGATTACCGATCATAACGTCAGAGAGACGCTCGCCGTCTGCGAACGCGCGTATATTGTCAGTCAGGGACACCTTATCGCTCATGGTACACCGCAGCAGATCCTCGAAGATGAGCAGGTTAAGCGCGTGTATCTTGGGGAAGACTTCAGACTCTGATAGGGTAGAGGTTACAGACGTTTTAGCCGGAGATATTTACCCTGAACATGAAGCAAGGTTTGCAATTAAGGCTTAGCCAACAGCTTGCCATGACGCCGCAGCTGCAGCAGGCGATTCGTTTGCTGCAGTTGTCCACGTTAGAACTCCAGCAAGAGCTCCAGCAAGCGCTGGAAAGTAACCCGTTGCTTGAGCAAACCGATCTTCACGACGAGGTAGAGGCGAAAGAGGTGGAGGACCGCGAGTCTCTCGATACCGTCGACGCGCTTGAGCAAAAAGAGATGCCCGACGAGCTTCCTCTCGATGCCAGCTGGGATGAAATCTATACCGCCGGTACGCCGTCAGGCAACGGCGTGGACTATCAGGACGACGAACTCCCCGTTTATCAAGGCGAGACCACCCAGACGCTGCAGGATTACCTGATGTGGCAGGTCGAGCTGACGCCCTTCACCGATACCGACCGCGCCATCGCCACCTCCATTGTCGACGCCGTCGACGATACGGGCTACCTCACCGTTCAGATTGAAGATATCGTCGACAGCATCGGCGATGAGGAGATCGGCCTCGAAGAAGTGGAAGCCGTCCTGAAGCGCATCCAGCGTTTCGATCCGGTTGGCGTCGCGGCGAAAGATCTGCGCGACTGCCTGCTGATCCAGCTCTCGCAGTTCGCCAAAGAGACGCCATGGCTGGAAGAGGCCCGGCTGATTATCAGCGATCATCTCGATCTTCTGGCCAACCATGATTTCCGCTCCCTGATGCGGGTGACCCGCCTGAAAGAAGAGGTGCTGAAAGAGGCGGTAAATCTGATCCAGTCCCTGGATCCCCGTCCTGGCCAGTCCATTCAAACCAGCGAACCGGAATATGTCATTCCCGACGTGCTGGTGCGCAAGGTCAGCGGCCGCTGGACCGTGGAGCTCAACGCCGACAGCATTCCGCGGCTGAAAATTAATCAGCAGTATGCGGCAATGGGCAACAGCGCCCGCAATGACGCCGACGGCCAGTTCATTCGCAGCAATCTTCAGGAAGCCCGCTGGCTAATCAAAAGTCTTGAAAGCCGCAACGACACCCTGCTTCGCGTCAGCCGCTGCATCGTAGAACAGCAGCAGGCTTTTTTCGAACAGGGTGAAGAGTATATGAAGCCGATGGTGCTGGCCGATATCGCCCAGGCCGTCGAGATGCATGAATCGACGATTTCCCGTGTCACCACGCAAAAATATCTGCACAGTCCGCGCGGTATTTTTGAACTGAAGTATTTCTTCTCCAGCCATGTTAATACCGAAGGCGGCGGCGAAGCCTCGTCGACGGCGATTCGCGCGCTGGTGAAGAAACTCATCGCCGCGGAAAACCCCGCGAAGCCGTTGAGCGACAGTAAGCTCACCTCCATGTTGTCCGAGCAGGGTATCATGGTCGCGCGCCGCACTGTCGCGAAGTACAGAGAGTCTTTATCCATCCCGCCGTCAAATCAGCGTAAACAACTGGTCTGACACAACCGATAAGGAAGACACTATGCAGCTCAACATTACAGGACACAACGTCGAGATCACTCCCGCGATGCGCGACTTCGTCACGGCGAAGTTCAGCAAGCTGGAACAATTTTTCGACCGGATCAATCAGGTCTATATTGTGTTAAAAGTAGAGAAAGTGACGCAAATTGCGGACGCGAATCTGCATGTCAACGGTGGTGAAATCCATGCCAGTGCGGAAGGGCAGGATATGTATGCGGCTGTCGATGGTCTTATCGACAAGCTGGCAAGGCAGTTAACGAAGCATAAAGATAAACTAAAACAACACTAATTGTCCGGGCCCCCCTGCGTCCGCCGTCAGTTAACATCGGCGACGGGCGCGGGGGCGCTCAGGTGAAATTATGATGAACAACGATTCGGCTCTACAACTGAGCAACGTCCTGAACCAGGAATGTACCCGTAGCCAGGTTCACTGCCAGAGCAAGAAGCGTGCTCTGGAAATCATTAGCGAACTGGCCGCCAAACAGTTAAGTTTGCCGCCGCAGGTGGTGTTCGAAGCGATCCTTACCCGCGAAAAAATGGGCAGTACCGGGATTGGCAATGGTATCGCCATTCCCCACGGAAAACTGGAAGAGGATACGCTGCGTGCTGTCGGCGTTTTTGTCCAGCTGGAAACCCCCATCGCCTTCGACGCGATCGACAATCAGCCTGTCGACCTGCTGTTCGCGCTGCTGGTGCCGGCCGATCAGACAAAAACCCACCTGCATACGCTCTCCCTGGTGGCCAAACGGCTGGCCGACAAAGCGATTTGTCGTCGCCTGCGCGCGGCGCAGAGCGATGAAGAGTTGTATGAGATCATCACCGAAGCAGGAAGCAGCGATGACGCATAACGGCAGTCGCACCTTATCCTTTATCGTACTGAGGAGAAACGGTACATGGTACTGATGATCGTCAGCGGCCGCTCGGGCTCGGGTAAATCCGTCGCTCTGCGAGCGCTGGAAGATATGGGCTTTTACTGCGTGGATAACCTGCCGGTCGTGCTGCTGCCCGATCTGGCACGGTCGCTGGCTGACCGCAATATTTCGGCGGCCGTCAGCATCGACGTGCGGAACATGCCGGAATCACCGGAGATCTTCGAGCAGGCCATGAAAAACCTGCCGGAGTGCTTTTCGCCGCAGCTGCTGTTTCTCGATGCCGATCGCAACACGCTGATCCGTCGATACAGCGACACCCGTCGCCTGCATCCGCTGTCGAGCAAGAATTTGTCGCTGGAAAGCGCCATCGACGAAGAGAGCGATCTGCTGGAGCCCCTGCGCTCGCGTGCCGACCTGATTGTCGATACCTCGGAGATGTCGGTTCACGAGCTGGCGGAAATGTTGCGCACCCGGCTGCTGGGTAAACGTGAACGCGAACTGACCATGGTCTTCGAATCCTTCGGCTTTAAGCACGGTATCCCGATCGATGCCGATTACGTCTTTGACGTGCGCTTTCTGCCAAACCCGCACTGGGATCCGAAGCTGCGTCCTATGACCGGTCTGGATAAACCGGTGGCCGCCTTCCTCGATCGGCACACCGAAGTGCACAACTTTATTTACCAGACCCGGAGCTATCTTGAGCTATGGTTACCGATGCTGGAGACCAACAATCGCAGCTATCTGACGGTGGCCATTGGCTGTACCGGCGGTAAACATCGTTCGGTTTATATTGCTGAACAACTGGCTGACTACTTCCGCTCGCGCGGCAAAAACGTACAGTCTCGTCATCGGACGCTGGAAAAACGTAAATCATGACCGTAAAGCAGACCGTTGAAATCACCAATAAGCTGGGCATGCACGCCCGCCCGGCGATGAAGCTGTTCGAACTAATGCAGAATTTCGATGCCGAGGTGTTGCTACGCAACGATGAAGGCACGGAGGCGGAAGCCAACAGCGTCATTGCCCTGCTGATGCTGGACTCGGCGAAAGGACGGCAGATAGAGGTGGAGGCCAGCGGTCCGCAGGAAGTGGAAGCCCTCGCCGCGGTGATTGCCCTGTTTAATGCCGGGTTTGACGAAGATTAAACGTGATGCTTCCCGGCGACGGACGACTGGCGACTGTACCAGCCCCGGCGCCGGATTAACCCGCTAATAGAGCTTATGCTCACGCATGAACCCTTCCCCACCCAGCTGTCGCATCTGACGTAAGATCCAGGCCTGGCGGTTGCGCACATAGCCCGAAGGCGCGTCGGCGCGATAGCGGATCGGGTTTGGCAGCACCGCGGCCAGCAGAGCCGCTTCCCCCGGCGTCAACTGGCTGGCGGGCTTATGAAAATAGCGCTGGGCGGCCGCTTCCACGCCAAAAATCCCATCGCCAAACTCAGCAATATTCAGGTAGACGGTCAGGATCCGCTTTTTACTCCACACGGTTTCCATGCCGACGGTCAACCCGGCTTCCAGCCCCTTGCGCAGCCAGCTACGTCCATCCCACAGAAACAGGTTTTTCGCCGTCTGCTGCGACAGCGTTGATGCGCCGCGAATGCGGGTATCGTGACGCTCATTGTGCGCCAGCGCCTTTTCTATCGCCGGGACGTCAAACCCCCAGTGTTCCGGGAACTTCTGATCTTCGGCGGCAATCACCGCCAGCCCCATCCACGGGGAGATGTTATCCATGGCGACCCAGTCGGAGTGCGCCAGATAGTGGACATCTCCGGACAGCCAGGCGCTAACCTGCCGCTCAAGCATGACCGCCGAAAAGGGCACCGGCAGCACGCTAAACAGCGCGATCCCCCCGCCCCAGAAGACGGCGGCGATCAGCAGCAGACGCAGCGCCAGTCGTTTAAGCAGCGCGAAGGGCGCAATGCGGAGCTTCATGCGCTCAGCGCCAGCACGCGGGCGACCATTTTTTCGATCCCGGTAGCGGCTTGCGCAATATTCTCCGCCAGCATATACGCCGGAGTGGTAACCACTTTGTTCTCTTCATCCACCACGATGTCGTCGACCGGGCAAGGCACATGCTCCGCCCCCATCTCCTCCACCACATCAGCGGTGTCGAGATCGGTCCCGATAGTCATCCGCAGCGGAAACGCAAAGATCTTCGGCAGCAGCGCCGGAGCGATGCACATAAAGCCCAGCGGCTTGCCGGCCTGATGCATCGCCAGCGTCAGGGCCCGCAGGTCGCGGTCCACCTCGCATTCGCTGCCCTCGGCGGCGAAGCTGCTTAAGTTTTTCGCCGCGCCGAAGCCGCCGGGGACGATCAGCGCGTCCAGCGTCTCCTCACGCGCCTGCGCCAGCGGCAGGATGTCGCCGCGGGCGATGCGCGCCGCTTCAACCAGTACGTTGCGTTGCTCGGTCAACGGTTCGCCCGTCAGATGGTTGATGACGTCGCGCTGCGGTTTATCGGGCGCAAAGCAGACCGCCTGCGCGCCGTTGCGCGCGATCGCCAGCAGGGTAATCACTGCCTCATGAATTTCACTGCCGTCGTACACGCCGCAGCCGCTCAGTACCACACCAATTTTTTTCATCGCCTTCGCTCCTCCATGCAACTCGCTGAAACCAGTCAAAAATGTCGATTTACTCGCTATGCTTCACATATTTTACTGATTCATGTAACAAATTAGTTAAGCTTTGCTATCTTAATGAGCGAGCAATCCACTTCTCAGGTTGCGCCACGTAACAACATCACTCAAATCACACTGGCTCAACCACCAGTTCCCTGGTGTTGGCGCAGTATTCGCGCACCCCGGTCTGTCCGGGGTCATTTTTTCCCGGCCTTCGCCACCCACGCCTTCAGAACCGCCACGTCGTTTTGCCACTCGGATTTCATCTCTTCAACCCATTCAGCGACATTATCAGACCAGGCAGGCAGGTCCGGCGTCTGGATCTGCTGACCCAGCTGCTGGATGTGGCGCAGGCCAATAGAGCCCGCAGCCCCTTTGATCTTATGCCCCTCTTCGACGATCCCTTTTTGATCCCGGGCGGTGAGATTAGACTCAAGGACGGACATATAGCCCGGCATCATCTTTTCAAATACCGCGAGGCCATCGTTGATAAGCTTCGGTCCCACCAGTTCGATATATTGCTCCAGCATATCGGTATCCAGCACCGCGTCGGCTTTATGCCGATCGGCCGCCGGCGCTTCCTGCGCCTCCTCTTCCGGCGCATCCC
This sequence comes from Klebsiella sp. JB_Kp042, assembly GCF_040065275.1. Lineage (NCBI taxonomy): Bacteria > Pseudomonadati > Pseudomonadota > Gammaproteobacteria > Enterobacterales > Enterobacteriaceae > Klebsiella > Klebsiella sp. JB_Kp042. The sequence continues at coordinate 22,319 of NZ_JBEAJL010000012.1, read as the reverse complement.
AGAATTTTTTAATCATGGCTGTCAATGCCGGCACCGATAGCGGCTTGCTCAGCACATCGTCCATGCCGGCATCCAGATACTCTTTCTTATTCTTCAGCACGTTGGCGGTCAGGGCCACCAGCGGCGGCAGCTCATCCGCGGCAAAATTCTGTTTTAGCTGACGAGAAATATCCAGTCCCGTCATATCCGGCAGCTGGATATCCAGCAGCACCAGGTCGTACTCGCCAGGCTCAAACATCTCCAGCGCGGCTTTGCCGGTCATCGCGACATCCACGCTGTTGCCCAGCTTTTCCAGCACCGAGCGCGCCACAATGACGTTGAGCTCAATATCTTCCACCAGCAGGACGTTGAGCGCCGGTAATGGCATGTCGTCTTCCGCCAGCGTATCTTCCACTTCTTCCGCAATGGCAGGCGCATGGACAGTGAGCGTAAAGGTCGCCCCTTTACCCGGCTGGCTGGTGACGCTGATATCGCCGCCCATATTGCGCGCCAGGCGACGCGATACGGCGAGGCCAATCCCGGTGCCGGTGGCGGGTTTGCCGCCGTGGCTGTCTTTGACCTGGTAATACATGGCGAATATTTTGTCCTGCTCCGCTTCAGGAATACCAATCCCGGAGTCTTCCACTTCGAAGTGCAGGATATCGCCTTCGTCATAGCGCACGCGGACGTTCACCCCTCCGCCCTGTGGGGTAAACTTCACGGCGTTGCTGATAAGATTCCACAGGATCTGCCGCAGGCGGGTGCCATCGGTGATCACCTTGTGCGGCAGCGGCAGGCTCGGCTCCAGCACAAAGCGCAGTCCCTTCTGCTGCGCCTGCAGACCGGAAAGGTTTTCCAGGTCGGCAAGGAAGCTGGTGAAGTCCACCGGCTGGTTATCGAGCTGCACCTTACGGCGCTCCATTTTATCCATATCGATAATATCATTGAAGATATTCCCCAGCGTCACCGCTGAGACATGGATGGTTTTCAGGTATTTTTCCTGCTCGCTGGTCAGTTCGGTATCCAGCAAAATTCGGCTCAGCCCGACAATCCCGTTCAGCGGGGTACGCAGCTCATGGCTGATGGTGGAGATGAAGGTGGTTTTATCCCGGCTGGCGCGTTCGAGGGCGTCCTGATAGCGTTTTCGTTCGGTGATATCGCGTCCGAAGCCCATCAGACCACGACGCTTACCGACGCGATCGTAGTACGGGACCTTGCGGATTTCGAAGCACGCTTTACGGCCATCGGGATAGTCCAGCCACTGCTCATAGGTCAGCGATACATTGTGGCGGAACACCTTCTCATCGGTTTCCAGCACCTTTTCCGCCGCCTCTTCGCTATAGACATCCTGCGGTTTGAGGTGGATCAGCTGTTTCTCGCTTTTGCCGGTCAGCAGCTCCATCGCCCGGTTACAGCCGGAAAACTCTTTATCCTCATTGCGGTAGAAGACCAGGTCCGGGGAGGCATCGAGGAAAGAGCGCAGAAAGGAGGATTGCTGTTCGAGCTGGATCTGCGTCTCTTCACGCTCTTTCATCTCGATCTTCAGCTGCTCGAGGGTGGTCTCACGCTCGGCTTCCGCCTTTTCACGTTCGCCAATCTCCTGATTCAACTGCGCGATATTGTCTTTCAGCTGCACGTTCAGCTTCAGATCGCGCTCACGCATCTCCTCCAGTTTCTCCACCAGCCGCGAAAGACGCTGGCGGGACTCTTCAAGCTGCTCCACCACCACCGAGAGAAAATAGACCGCCCACGGGGTGATCAGCAGACCGAAGAAGATAGAGCGGATAACGTCGATGCTTTCAACCTGGCCATGCAGCACCATGGTGACCGCCATCTGCACCACGATGGCCAGCACCACCAGCGCAAGTGCCAACAGCATTGAAAAGCGGACCAGACCCAGCTTCATCATCAGGTCGACATAATACTGCGCCAGCATACGAATTTGCTTCATAGGGGATTCCTTCACGACAACTCCGCACAATAATACTCAATTCTGAGCAATGCGCTGTAAGTTGTGCAAAAAATGCGGGAAGGAGCCGATATGACGACTGGCCGCCGAGGCGAACCAGCCGCGAAAAAGAGGCATGGTCAGGAAGGGGTTAGCGCTTGCTTAGCGCCTCCCAGAGACCTTTGAGGTAGGTCACCCCGAGTGCGCGATCGTATAAACCATAGCCCGGACGTCCGGTCTCTCCCCAGATAAAGCGGCCATGATCCGGACGTATATAGCCGTCGAAGCCGTTGTCGTGCAACGCTTGCATCACCTTGTACATATCCAGGGAGCCGTATTCTGACGGATGGGCGCACTCGTAAAAGTCTTTATCCTGCATCAGTTTAATATTGCGGACGTGGGCAAAATGGATCCGCTTGCGGCGGGTAAACTCAGCCAGAATAGCGTATACGTCGTTATCCGGATCTTCGGCAATCGAGCCGGTGCAGAGGGTGATGCCGTTGGCGGGTGAATCGACAGCCCGGCAGATCCAGTCCAGATCGTCGCGGTTTTTGACCACCCGCGGCAGGCCAAATATCGAGTACGGCGGATCGTCAGGGTGGATCGCCATTTTCACGCCCACCTCTTCGCAAACCGGGATCACCGCCTGCAGAAAATAGACCAGGTTCTCCCGCAGCTTATGGTCATCCACCGCGCTATATTTGGCAAACAGGGTCTGCACTTCCGCCAGCCGTTCCGGCTCCCAGCCCGGCAACGCGAAGCCGTTTGAATTCTCAAGCACCTCCTTCACCACGTCTTCCAGCCGCTTATCGATATCTTTCTTCTCAAAAGCCATCGTCATCGAGCCATCCGGCAGGACGTAGTTCATATCCGTCTTCATCCAGTCGAACACCGGCATGAAGTTATAGCAGATGACTTTGACGCCGAAGCGGGCAAGGTGGCGAATGGTCTGCTGATAGTTGGCAATATAGCGGTCACGAGAAGGGAGGCCGATTTTGATGTCGTCATGGATGTTGACGCTCTCTATCACCTCCATTTTCAGGCCTGCGGCATGGGCCTGGCTGACCAGACGCTCAATTTTATCCTCCGGCCATACCTCGCCCACCGCGACGTCATAGAGCGCGCCGACCACCCCCTCCACGCCGGGGACCTGGCGTATATGCTCTAATGAAACCTTATCTTCCTCTGGTCCAAACCAGCGCATTGTCATCTGCATCGTCATCACCTGCTCAACATAGTTTAATTTCACCCTACTACCATACCAGTAATCATAATTGATTGAGCCTTAACTGTCGTGATGGCGATCACATTCCTGCTGACCGGCTCGCCGGTGAGGTCGCTTTCGCTACATTCATAATTTTTCTCAATTTATTTCAATAGATTAATCATTGCCGGGCTTTTTCTGACGACCTTCGCCAAATGTGATCCAGAGCTAGTTATGATCAAATGCATACTTGTATGGTAATAAAAGTCACGATATTTGTTCAGAAAACAGACAAGGGAAGGAACAGAAATGAGAAGCGTCGTTGTCAAAGAGCCAGGCCAACTGAACATCGAATCACGTCCGGTTCCCGCTCCGGGCGCCCACGAAGTCCGGGTGAAAATCGCCTTTGCCGGGATCTGCGGTTCCGATGTGCATATCTATCAGGGCCATAACCCCTTCGCGAAATATCCCCGCGTGATCGGCCATGAATTCTTCGGCATCATCGATGCCGTCGGCGAACAGATCTCTCCGGCACGCATCGGCGAGCGCGTCGCGGTCGACCCTGTCGTCAGCTGCGGCCAGTGTTATCCCTGCTCGGTGGGGCGGCCGAATGTCTGTGCGCAGCTCCAGGTCATCGGGGTTCACCGCGACGGCGGATTCAGCGACTACGCCTGCGTGCCGGCAAAAAACGCCTGGCGCATTCCGGAAGCCATCAGCGATCGTCAGGCGACGATGGTTGAGCCTTTTACCATTGCGGCAAACATTACCGCCCAGCTGCAGCCCATGGCGCAGGATATCGCCCTGATCTACGGCGCAGGTCCGATGGGTCTGACGGTGATCCAGGCGCTGAAGGGGGTGTATGGCGTTAAGCAGGTGATCGTCGTGGACCGCATTGCCGAACGTCTGCAGATGGCGCGGGACAATGGCGCCGATCTGACGTTGGATAACACTCACCAGCCGCTGGCGGAACAGCTGGCGCAGCGGCAGATAGCCCCCACGCTGGTCATCGATGCCGCCTGCCACCCGGCGATCCTTCAGGAGGCCATTCTCCTCGCCTCTCCCGCCGCACGCATCGGCATACTCGGCTTCTCCGGCGAGGCGTCCACCCTCACCCAGCAAAGCATCACCAGTAAAGAGATCTCCATTTTCTCCTCCCGGCTGAACAGAGGACGTTTTCCGCTGGTCATCGACTGGATGGAGAAAGGCCTTATCCAGCCTGAGGCGTTAATCACCCACTGCATGCCGCTGGAGCAGGTAAAAGAGGCTATGGAGATTTTTGCCAACGATCGGAAAACCTGCTGCAAGGTATTGCTGCAGCTGGGGTAAATGCTAAATAACGGGCGACGTGAATATTGATATCCGTCGCGCCAGAGCTCAATAACATACTCATCACGGTGTCATCATGGGAAAAAATATCCGCTGGATTATCGTCCTGTTATTATTTTTAGTATATATGATTAATTATCTGGACCGGGTGGCGTTATCCATTACGGTACCGATGATTGAAAAGGATCTGGCGCTCAACGCCGAACAGTTTGGTATTATTTTCGGCAGTTTTTTCTTCGGCTACGCGGTATTTAATTTTATTGGCGGTCTGGCCGTGGATAAGTTTGGCGCAACGCTGGTCCTGGGGCTGGCGGTGGGGATGTGGTCGCTATTTTGCGGCTTAACCGCCTTTGCCACCGGCTTTTATTCCATGCTGATGCTGCGCGTCCTCTTCGGGATGGCTGAAGGCCCGATTTGCGCGTCGGCGAACAAGATGATCAACGGCTGGTTTCCTAAGAAGCAAGCGGCTACCGCCGTAGGGCTGCTCAGCGCCGGCTCTCCGCTGGGCGGCGCGGTTGCCGGCCCCATCGTCGGTTATCTGGCTCTCGCATTCGGCTGGCGCCCGGCGTTTATGATTATTTTCGCCATCGGTATTGTGTGGATGGTCGTGTGGTTTTTTATTGCCGCCAACTCGCCTGACAAACATAAGCATGTCAGTCAGGAAGAGCTCATGCTCATTAATAAAATGAAGCAAGAGGAGGACGCCCTGGAAACCGTAGAAAATCAAACCGCTCACTCACTGGGTTATTATCTCAAGCAGCCTATTATTCTGGTAACAGCCTTTGCATTCTTCTGCTACAACTATATTTTGTTTTTCTTCCTCAGCTGGTTCCCGTCCTATCTGGTTCAGCAGCACCATCTGGATATTAAACAGATGAGCCTCACCACCATGATTCCATGGATAGTCGGCTTTGTCGGCCTGGCGCTGGGAGGGTATATTTCCGATAAAATTTTTAAACTCACCGGACGCCTGCTGCTGTCGCGCAAAATTGTGCTGGTGGTATGTCTGCTGATGGCCGCCATCTGTGTGGGGCTTGCCGGTACCGTCAGCAGCGTCGTTCCTGCCGTTCTGCTGATGTCTGTCTCCATCTTTTTCCTCTATGTCACCGGAGCGATCTACTGGGCGATTATCCAGGACGTGGTGCATAAATCCCGCGTCGGCGGCACCAGCGGCTTTATCCACCTTATCGGCAGCGTCTCCGGCATCGTGGGGCCGATTGTCACCGGCTATATCGTGCAGTCTACCGGTAAATTCGACAGCGCCTTTGTCCTCGCCGGCACTATCGCCGCGCTCGGCGCCCTGCTGGTACTGTTCGTGATCAAAACGCCACGCGTGACAATGAAAGCCAGTCAGGCATAGTCGACAGCAATACCATGCCCGGCGCAGTCATCACGCCGGGCATCCTCTGAGACTATTTCACCGCCTGGGGCGCGACCCAGCTGCGGCCCAGCGCCGAACCCTGAGCGCCCTGCTCATTCAGATAGCGATCCAGTTCAACCATTCCGGTCCAGCGATTTTCGCACCACAGCGGCGCGAGCAGCGTGGGCCGACGGGCGCTGGCCGATATGCGATGGTAGATCACCTCCGGCGGGGTGTGGCGGATCATCTCCCCGGCGGTGACGGTATACGCCTCCAGTTCGATGCCATCGAGACGACCGGCCTGCCATGCTTTTGCCATAATGCTGCCTTTAACGATATGCAGCGGGTGCAGCTTGATGCCATCCACGCCGGTGGTCACGACCCGCTCCAGCGTCTCGAGGCCGTGCTCCTGGGACTCCCCGGGCAGGCCGACAATGAGATGCGCGCAAACCTTCAGTCCGCGCTCACGCGCCAGACGCGCGGTGCGCTGGTAACAGGCGAAATCATGCCCGCGGTTAATGCGATGCAGGGTCTTATCATGCGCGGTCTGCAGCCCCAGCTCCAGCCATACCTCATACCCCTGCTGGTGGTATTCACTGAGCAGGTCGAGAACCGCCTCCGGCACGCAGTCCGGGCGGGTGCCGACGCAGAGGCCAACGATATTCGCCTCGCTGACGGCCTGGCGATACATCGAGCGGAGCACCTGCACTTCAGCAAAGGTGCTGGTATAGGCCTGAAAATAGGCCAGATAGCGCTTTGCCCGGTTAACGAGCTGCGCCTGATGGGCGAGCTGTTCGGCGATGGATCGATGCTGCTGGGCTTCATCCGCAAACGAGGCCACGTTACAGAAAGTGCAGCCGCCACGGCCCAGCGTACCGTCGCGGTTCGGGCAGCTAAAACCGCCGTGCAGCGTTAGCTTATGGACCTTTTCGCCATAGCGGCGCAGAAGATCCCCACCAAACATATTGACTAATTTCTGTAACTGCATAATCTGATAGACCGGCCTCAACAAAGGGGGCCAAGCCTGCCACTTTTCGTCACCGACGGCGATGACCTGGATCAATCGTCAGCGCGGCGCCCCGCTTCATTGCATAAACAATCATGATTACTGCAATTTCATTCACCCACAGGGTAATGAGTTTTCCTTATATTTCATCATCGCGCGGCCCTAATCTACTTTATGGTAAAAAACAGTATTAATATCCACCACATAAATTTATAGCAGTCAAATATGCTAATAATGAAATATATTTCAGCGCAGATCGGTAATGCAAAGCCGCGCGCACAGTGAGACAGATCACACTAGTCTTACCCTCTGCAGACGTATCCAAAGCATAAAAAATGGCATTATTTATTTTAAAAACAAAAAGTTAACACCTGTATAGCACATTTTTGTATTAATAAGATTGCCATTTGACGTAAGTGTGGATTCCCGATAAGTTGGGAATCCGCTGGAAGCTTTCTGGATGAGCACTCTGCTCATCATATTTATGCAGTAATTGAGATTCCCTCTTAACAGCAAGTCCTCAAACTTGTGTACCGATGCAAAAAGGATTTAAAGAGGGCGAATGCGAGGTGCAAACCCCGTCGCCATGCTCTTTCTGTGCCTGTGCGCAATCGGTATCGGAGGGGGTCCGTAGAGCCTGGGGAGGTTCACTGATATGTTGTACGACAAATCCCTTGAGAGGGATAACTGTGGTTTCGGCCTGATCGCCCACATAGAAGGCGAACCTAGCCACAAGGTAGTGCGAACCGCGATACACGCACTGGCCCGCATGCAGCACCGTGGCGCAATCCTTGCCGATGGTAAAACCGGCGACGGTTGCGGTCTGCTGCTGCAAAAACCCGATCGTTTCTTCCGCATCGTTGCCGAAGAGCGCGGCTGGCGTTTAGCCAAAAACTACGCCGTTGGGATGCTGTTCCTGAATAAAGATCCTGAACTGGCGAAAGCGGCACGCCGCATCGTTGAAGAAGAACTTCAGCTTGAGACCCTGTCGATTGTTGGCTGGCGCGATGTGCCGACCAACGAAGGCGTGCTCGGTGAAATCGCCCTCTCCTCGCTGCCCCGTATTGAGCAAATCTTTGTTAACGCCCCGGCTGGCTGGCGCCCGCGCGATATGGAGCGTCGTCTGTTTATTGCGCGTCGTCGCATTGAAAAACGCCTGCAGGAAGACAAAGATTTCTACGTTTGTAGCTTGTCCAACCTGGTCAACATCTATAAAGGTCTGTGTATGCCGGCGGATTTGCCGCGCTTCTACCTGGACCTCGCGGACCTGCGCCTGGAGTCGGCTATCTGCCTGTTCCACCAGCGCTTCTCCACCAACACCGTACCACGCTGGCCGCTGGCGCAGCCGTTCCGCTACCTGGCGCACAACGGTGAAATCAACACCATCACCGGCAACCGCCAGTGGGCTCGCGCCCGTACCTATAAGTTCCAGACCCCGCTGATCCCGGACCTGCACGACGCCGCGCCGTTCGTTAACGAAACCGGCTCCGACTCCAGTTCAATGGACAACATGCTGGAGCTGCTGCTGGCCGGCGGGATGGACATCGTGCGCGCCATGCGTCTGCTGGTGCCGCCAGCCTGGCAGAACAACCCGGATATGGATCCGGAGCTGCGTTCGTTCTTCGACTTTAACTCCATGCATATGGAGCCATGGGACGGCCCGGCGGGTATCGTCATGTCCGATGGTCGCTACGCGGCCTGTAACCTCGACCGTAATGGCCTGCGCCCGGCGCGCTACGTCATTACCAAAGATAAGCTCATCACCTGCGCCTCTGAAGTCGGCATCTGGGACTACCAGCCGGACGAAGTGGTTGAGAAAGGCCGCGTGGGTCCGGGTGAGCTGATGGTTATCGATACCCGTGCCGGACGCATTCTGCACTCAGCGGAAACCGATGACGATCTGAAGAGCCGCCATCCGTATAAAGAGTGGATGGAGAAAAACGTTCGTCGCCTGGTGCCATTTGAAGATCTGCCGGACGAAGAGGTTGGCAGCCGCCAGCTGGACGACGATCTGCTGGCCAGCTACCAGAAACAGTTTAACTACAGCGCGGAAGAGCTGGACTCGGTGCTGCGCGTGCTCGGCGAAAATGGCCAGGAAGCGGTCGGCTCAATGGGCGATGACACGCCTTTCGCCGTCCTTTCCAGCCAGCCGCGCATTATCTACGATTATTTCCGTCAGCAGTTCGCCCAGGTGACGAACCCGCCTATCGATCCGCTGCGTGAAGCGCACGTCATGTCGCTGGCCACCAGCATCGGGCGCGAAATGAACGTCTTCTGCGAAGCGGAAGGCCAGGCGCATCGTCTGAGCTTCAAATCGCCGATCCTGCTGTACTCCGATTTCAAACAGCTGACGACGATGGAAGAAGAGCACTATCGTGCCGACGTCCTCGACATCACCTTCAACCCGGCAGAGGCTTCCCTCAGCGAGACGGTGAAGGCCCTGTGCGACAAAGCGGAGCAAATGGTACGCGATGGTACCGTGCTGCTGGTTCTTTCTGACCGCAACATCGCCAAAGACCGCCTGCCGGTGCCGGCGCCGATGGCCGTTGGCGCGATCCAGACCCGTCTGGTCGATAAAAGTCTGCGCTGCGATGCCAACATCATCGTTGAAACCGCCAGCGCCCGCGATCCGCATCACTTCGCCGTGCTGCTGGGCTTCGGCGCGACAGCTATCTATCCGTACCTCGCCTATGAAACGCTGGCGAAGCTGGTCGACAGCAAAGCTATCGATAAACCGTACCGTGCGGTGATGCTGAACTATCGCAACGGTATCAATAAAGGTCTGTATAAGATCATGTCCAAGATGGGGATCTCGACCATCGCCTCCTACCGCTGCTCGAAGCTGTTCGAAGCGGTCGGTCTGCATCGCGATGTCTCCGATCTCTGCTTCCAGGGCGTGGTCAGTCGCATCGGCGGCGCCGGCTTCGACGATTTCCAGCAGGACCTGCTGAATCTGTCGAAACGCGCCTGGCTGGCGCGCAAGCCGCTGGCTCAGGGCGGTCTGCTGAAGTACGTTCACGGCGGCGAATATCACGCCTACAACCCGGACGTGGTGCGTACCCTGCAGCAGGCTGTGCAGAGCGGCGAGTACAGCGATTATCAACAATACGCGAAGCTGGTTAACGAACGTCCGGCGGCCACGCTGCGCGATCTGCTGGCGCTCAATCCGGGCGAAGACGCCATCAGCATCGACGACGTGGAGCCGGCGAAGGAGCTGTTCAAACGCTTCGATACCGCAGCGATGTCGATCGGCGCCCTGAGTCCGGAAGCGCACGAATCGCTGGCGGAAGCGATGAACAGCATCGGCGGCTTCTCTAACTCCGGTGAAGGCGGTGAAGACCCGGCGCGCTACGGCACCAATAAAGTGTCGCGCATCAAGCAGGTGGCGTCCGGCCGCTTCGGCGTCACCCCAGCCTATCTGGTCAATGCCGACGTTATCCAGATCAAAGTCGCCCAGGGCGCGAAGCCGGGTGAAGGCGGCCAGCTACCGGGTGATAAAGTCACTCCGTACATCGCCAAACTGCGCTATTCGGTACCGGGCGTGACGCTGATCTCCCCGCCGCCGCACCACGATATCTACTCTATCGAGGATTTGGCGCAGCTGATTTTCGACCTCAAGCAGGTCAACCCGAAAGCGATGATTTCGGTCAAACTGGTTTCTGAACCGGGCGTGGGCACCATCGCCACCGGCGTAGCCAAAGCTTATGCCGACCTGATCACCATCGCCGGCTACGACGGCGGCACCGGGGCGAGCCCGCTCTCTTCCGTGAAATATGCCGGCTGTCCGTGGGAGCTTGGTCTGGTGGAAACCCAGCAGGCGCTGGTCGCTAACGGCCTGCGTCATAAGATCCGTCTGCAGGTGGATGGCGGCCTGAAAACCGGCCTCGATATCATCAAAGCGGCGATCCTCGGCGCGGAAAGCTTCGGTTTCGGTACCGGCCCGATGGTGGCGCTGGGCTGTAAATACCTGCGTATTTGCCACCTGAACAACTGCGCGACCGGCGTGGCGACCCAGGATGACAAACTGCGTAAGAACCACTATCACGGTCTGCCGTTCAAAGTGACCAACTACTTTGAATTTATCGCCCGTGAAACCCGCGAGCTGATGGCCCAGCTGGGCGTCAAGCGCCTGGTGGATCTGATTGGCCGCACCGATCTGCTCAAAGAGCTGGATGGGTTCACCGCCAAGCAGCAGAAACTGGATCTGGGTAAACTGCTGGAGACCGCAGAGCCGCATCCTGGCAAAGCGCTGTACTGCACCGAAAATAACCCGCCGTTCGATAACGGCGTGCTCAACGCCCAGCTGCTGCAGCAGGCGAAACCGTACGTGGATGAAAAGCAGAGCAAAACGTTCTGGTTCGATATCCGCAATACCGACCGCTCCGTGGGGGCCTCGCTGTCCGGGTATATTGCCCAGACCCATGGCGACCAGGGACTGGCGGGCGACCCGATCGTCGCTCACTTTAGCGGCACCGCGGGCCAGAGCTTCGGCGTGTGGAACGCCGGCGGCGTGGAACTGCATCTGACGGGCGACGCCAACGACTATGTCGGCAAAGGCATGGCGGGCGGTCTGCTGGCCATTCGTCCGCCGGTGGGCTCCGCTTTCCGCAGCCACGAAGCCAGCATTATCGGCAACACCTGCCTGTACGGCGCGACCGGTGGTCGTCTGTACGCCGCAGGCCGCGCAGGTGAGCGTTTCGCGGTGCGTAACTCCGGCGCCATCACCGTGGTGGAAGGCATCGGCGACAACGGCTGTGAATACATGACCGGCGGTATCGTCTGCGTGCTCGGTAAAACCGGCGTCAACTTTGGCGCAGGGATGACCGGCGGCTTTGCCTATGTCCTGGATGAAGATGGCGACTTCCGTAAACGCGTGAACCCGGAGCTGGTGGAAGTGCTGGACGTTGACTCTCTGGCCATCCATGAAGAGCACCTGCGCGGTTTAATCACCGAGCACGTGCAGCTTACCGGTTCGCAACGCGGCGAAGAGATCCTCGCCAACTGGCCGGCCTTCTCCGCGAAGTTTGCGCTGGTTAAACCGAAGTCCAGCGATGTTAAAGCACTGTTGGGTCACCGTAGTCGTTCCGCAGCTGAGCTGCGGGTGCAGGCGCAGTAAGGGGTTAAGATGAGTCAGAACGTTTATCAATTTATCGACCTGCAGCGCGTTGATCCGCCAAAGAAACCGCTGAAGATCCGTAAAATTGAATTTGTGGAAATTTACGAGCCGTTTTCAGAAGGCCAGGCCAAGGCGCAGGCGGATCGCTGCCTCTCCTGCGGCAACCCGTACTGCGAGTGGAAGTGCCCGGTGCATAACTACATCCCGAACTGGCTGAAGCTGGCCAACGAGGGGCGTATTTTTGAGGCGGCTGAGCTGTCGCACCAGACCAACACCCTGCCGGAAGTCTGCGGGCGCGTCTGCCCGCAGGACCGCCTGTGTGAAGGCTCCTGTACGCTGAACGATGAGTTCGGCGCGGTGACCATCGGCAACATCGAACGCTATATCAATGATAAGGCATTCGAGATGGGCTGGCGTCCGGATCTCTCCGGTGTGAAACCGACCGGTAAAACCGTCGCGATCATCGGCGCTGGCCCGGCGGGCCTCGCCTGTGCCGACGTGTTGACCCGCAACGGCGTCAAGGCGGTGGTGTTTGACCGCCATCCGGAAATCGGCGGCCTGCTGACCTTCGGTATCCCGGCGTTCAAGCTGGAAAAAGAGGTGATGACCCGCCGCCGGGAGATCTTCACCGGCATGGGCATTGAGTTCAAACTCAATACCGAAGTGGGCCGCGACGTGCAGCTCGACGACCTGCTGAAAGAGTACGATGCCGTGTTCCTCGGCGTTGGCACCTATCAGTCGATGCGCGGCGGGCTGGACAATGAAGACGCCCCGGGCGTCTACGACGCGCTGCCGTTCCTGATCGCCAACACCAAGCAGATCATGGGCTTTGGCGAAACCGCCGATGAGCCCTACGTCAGCATGGAAGGCAAACGCGTGGTCGTGCTCGGCGGTGGCGATACCGCGATGGACTGCGTACGTACCTCCGTCCGCCAGAATGCGGCGCACGTGATCTGCGCCTATCGTCGTGACGAAGAGAACATGCCGGGTTCAAAACGCGAAGTGAAAAACGCGCGTGAGGAAGGCGTTGAGTTCCAGTTCAACGTCCAGCCGCTGGGCGTGGAAGTGAATGCCAACGGCAAAGTGTGCGGCGTGAAGATGGCGCGCACCGAGATGGGCCAGCCGGATGCGAAAGGCCGCCGTCGCGCGGAGATCGTCGCTGGCTCTGAGCACGTGGTGCCGGCAGACGCCGTCGTCATGGCGTTTGGCTTCCGTCCCCACAGCATGGAGTGGCTGGCTAAGCACAGCGTCGAGCTGGACTCCCAGGGCCGCATCATTGCGCCGGAAGGCAGCGAGAACGCCTTCCAGACCAGCAACCCGAAAATCTTCGCCGGCGGCGATATCGTTCGCGGTTCCGACCTGGTGGTCACCGCGATTGCGGAAGGACGTAAAGCGGCTGACGGGATCCTCAACTACCTTGAAGTCTGATTAGGCCCGGAGTCTCAGCGCATAAAAGCCCGATGGTTAACGACATCGGGCTTTTTTATTGCCCATTCGCCGGGCAAACCGCCGCTTTCAGCGCCGTATTATACCAGCCGCAGATATGTTCTAAGCGGGTGATCGCCGAGCCGACGGTCACCGCCCACGCGCCGCAGCGCATTGCCTCAGCCGCCTGCGCAGGCGTATTGTAGCGTCCCTCAGCGACTACTCTGCAGCCCGCGGCGCTCAGGCTTTTCACCAGCGCCAGATCCGGCTCGACCGGTGTCTCCTCTGCGGTATAGCCTGAGAGGGTGGTGCCAACCATATCGAAGCCCAATTGCCAGCATTCAAGGGCATCGTCGAGAGAGGAACAATCTGCCATCGCATTTTTCCCCTGGCGGTGAATTGCCGCCAACAACGATGCGACAGAGGCCGGACGCTGACGCCGCGTGCCGTCAACCGCAATGATATCGGCCCCTGCCTGCGCCAGGGCATTCACATCCTCAAGCCACGGCGTAATACGCACCGGGCTATCATGCAGATCGCGCTTAATCAGCGCGATAACAGGCACCGTCACTAACGGACGAACGGCCTGCAGGTTGGCCAGACCTTCTATGCGCAGCGCCACCGCCCCCGCCTGCTCCGCCGCCAGCCCCATCGCCGCGACGATGGCGGGGTTATCCAGCGGGCTGCCCGGCACCGGCTGGCAGGAGACAATTAATCCGCCATGGTGACGGATATGCTGGTCCAGTTGTGCGAGTAAAGACATGTCGGCTCCCTGAAAGCTACCTGTGGCGATGACAGTACCAGCCATGGGGCGCCTCGTTTGTGGCAGAGTTAACAAAGCGGACAGACAAAAAAAACAGGCCCCGCAGGGCCTGTCAGAGAAGGGATTTACTTCACCACGCGCAGCGCCGGGCGACCGCCGCGCGGCGGCGGCGTGTCGTCAGGATCGTCGTCGTGATTATCGGGCTTATCGCCATCAATCACCGACATCACCGTTTCGCTTTCACTCTCAGGCGCGACGTCATCATCGTTGAGGCTGCTGACGTCTTCGTCATAGGCCGCTTCCGGTTCAAACATCGTGCCGGCGCCGTTCTCACGGGCATAGATGGCGAGTACCGCAGCCAGCGGGACAGATACGTTGCGCGGCACGCCGCCAAAGCGCGCGTTGAAGCGCACTTCGTCGTTCGCCAGCTCAAGATTACCTACCGCACGCGGGGCAATATTGAGAACGATTTGCCCGTCGCGCGCATACTCCATCGGCACGAGCACGCCCGGCAGCGTGACATCCACCACCAGATGCGGCGTCAGCTGGTTATCCAGCAGCCAGTCATAAAACGCCCGCAGCAGATACGGGCGACGCGGCGTCAGCTGTGATACATCCATTATTTAGCCCCGACCGAGGCGCATTTCACGCTCGGCTTCAGTTAAAGAGGCGAGGAAGGAATCACGCTCAAATACGCGAGTCATATAGCCTTTGAGCTCTTTCGCGCCTGCGCCAACCAGCTCCACACCGAGAACCGGCAGACGCCACAGCAGCGGCGCCAGGTAGCAATCCACCAGGCTGAACTCATCGCTCAGGAAGTAAGGTTTCTGGGTGAACACCGGCGCGATGGCCAGCAGTTCTTCACGCAGTTGCTTACGCGCAGCATCAGCTTGCGCTGCGGTACCGCTCTGGATGGTGTTCATCAGCGAATACCAGTCCTTCTCGATACGTTGCATATACAGACGGCTTTCGCCACGCGCCACCGGATAAACCGGCATTAACGGCGGGTGCGGGAAACGCTCATCCAGGTATTCCATAATGATGCGGGATTCCCACAGAGTGAGCTCACGATCCACCAGCGTCGGTACGCTTTGATTCGGGTTGAGGTCAATCAGATCCTGAGGCGGGTTGTCCTTCTCCACGTGCTCTATCTCAAAACTGACACCCTTCTCGGCCAGCACAATGCGGACCTGATGGCTATAGATGTCAGTAGGACCAGAAAACAGCGTCATTACCGAACGTTTGTTGGCAGCGACAGCCATGAAAACCTCCAGGTATATTCAGAATTTTGTACTGCTGCCTGCCACTCATGGCCGGCCAGATGTAAAAACCCCAGTAGCGCGATGTCACCTTCGTTCACGAATAAAACAAAAAATGAACAATCACCAGCATTTGGGCAGAAAATTGGATGATAGTTTACCAGATTTTGAAGACGTTGTGGTGAGGGGATTCTGGAAATGCTGAAAAAGTGGCAGGAACCGGCGGTAAGCTTGTGGATAACAGCCGTTTTATCCATAAAAAAACCCGCCGGAGCGGGTTTTTTCGCAAATTGTTCTGCGTGAGCAGAAAACAATTAACGTTTGGAGAACTGCGGACGACGACGTGCTTTACGCAGACCGACTTTCTTACGTTCAACCTGACGAGCGTCACGAGTGACGAAGCCAGCTTTACGCAGTTCAGAACGCAGGGACTCGTCGTACTCCATCAGAGCGCGGGTGATACCGTGACGGATCGCACCAGCCTGACCAGAGATACCACCACCTTTAACAGTGATGTACAGATCCAGTTTCTCAACCATGTCGACCAGTTCCAGCGGCTGACGAACTACCATGCGGGCAGTTTCACGACCGAAGTACTGTTCCAGAGAACGCTGGTTGATAACGATTTTGCCGTTGCCCGGTTTGATGAAAACGCGAGCTGCGGAACTTTTGCGGCGACCAGTGCCGTAGTATTGATTTTCAGCCATTGCCTATAATCCCGATTAGATGTCAAGAACTTGCGGTTGCTGTGCCGCGTGGTTGTGCTCGTTACCCGCGTAAACTTTCAGTTTACGGTACATAGCACGACCCAGCGGGCCTTTTGGCAGCATGCCTTTAACCGCGATTTCAATCACACGCTCAGGACGGCGGGCAATCATCTCTTCAAAGGTCGCTTCTTTGATACCACCGATGTGGCCGGTGTGGTGGTAATACATTTTGTCTTCGCGCTTGTTGCCGGTAACAGCAACTTTTTCTGCGTTCAGAACGATGATGTAATCACCGGTATCAACGTGCGGAGTGTATTCCGCTTTGTGCTTACCGCGCAGGCGACGAGCCAGTTCAGTAGCCAGACGGCCCAGAGTTTTACCGGTCGCGTCAACAACATACCAGTCGCGTTTTACGGTTTCTGGTTTAGCTGTAAAAGTTTTCATTAAAAGCTTACCCAAATAATAAGTTACACGTTGGTGAACACCCAAACGTTTAGTCAGTTGAGGTTCACACGACATTGTCCAGCAAACCTACCCCTTCGAATAGCCTATGCCGGCACATAGAAAGTTTCGGGAAAAAAACCTTCTCGTAACGTGGGGTCGCAAGATTATAGAGAAGTCGGGGTCAAAGATCGACCCCTTTATGAGATTTTTCAGGCAGCTCCCGGGGCGGCCCTGCGGCCCTGAATTCGCCGGGAAAAAGTATCCTGTCAGGGCATATGCGGGCGCTTGAGGTACTCTTCGCTCTGCATCTCCTGCAGACGCGACAGACAGCGCTGAAACTCAAACTTCAGCCGCTCTCCCTGATAAATGTCGTACAGCGGCACCGCCGCGCTGACCACCAGCTTCACGTGGCGCTCATAGAACTCATCCACCAGGGCGATAAAGCGCCGGGCTTCGCTCTCCAGCTGCGCGGTCATCACCGGCACGTCGAACAGCATCACGGTGTGGAACAGGCGGGAGAGCGCGATATAGTCATGCTGGCTACGGGCATCCACGCACAACGTGGCGAACGACGCCGCCAGCGTCTGGTTTTCCACGCCGAGGGTCGGCAGCTCGCGATGGTTGATCTCCAGCGTCGGCCCGGCAGCGCGCGGCGCGCCGGCCAGCGCCAGCCACAGTTTATCCATCTGTTCGCGGGTGTCGTTATTCAGCGGCGACAGCCACAGGTGCGCCTGGGTCAGGGTACGCAAGCGATAATCGATGCCGGCATCGACGTTCATAATATCGCAATGTTGCTTGATGGCGTCGATAGCGGGCAGAAAACGGGCGCGCTGCAGGCCATTGCGATAGAGCTCATCCGGTGGAATATTGGAGGTCGCCACCAGCGTGATGCCGCGGGCGAACAGGGCCTTCATCAGCCCGCCCAACAGCATGGCGTCGGTTATATCGGAGACAAAAAACTCGTCGAAACAGAGCACGTCGGTTTCCGCTTTAAAGCGGTCGGCGACAATGTCCAGCGGGTCGCTATGGCCCTGCAGGGTGGTCAGCTCTTCGTGCACCCGCAGCATAAAGCGATGGAAATGCAGGCGCTGCTTACGCTCGCCCGGCAGGCTCTGGTAAAACAGGTCCATCAGCCAGGTTTTCCCCCGCCCCACGCCGCCCCACATATACAGGCCGCGGACGGGCGCCGCCTCGGCTGCTGGTTCGCGCTTACCCAGCAGTTTGCCGAATTTCGCGCGCAAACCGCCGCCTGACGCGACGGGCGCGGGCTGAGTCTGCAGTTCCTGGTAAATGGTATCGAGGCGGCTCACCGCTTCTTGCTGGACGTCGTCGGGTTGATGGCTGCCCTCTTTCAGGGCTGAAAGGTAACGCGATGTTGGAGACAGGCTTTGCATGATCTAATTGTTATTCCTTGAAAACCGTGATGTCGAAGCTCACGATTGACGAAAAAAAGGCCGTTCTACACTACGCGATGATACGCCAGGATTCCACTTCTGTGGAATTAGCGGTTATAGTGGCACTATCGGGCGCAGGCGGAGAGCCTAAGAGCCACCCTACGGAACCACAATACAACGGGAGATGTTCATGACCTGGGAATACGCGCTAATTGGGTTAGTCGTCGGTATCATCATTGGTGCCGTCGCCATGCGTTTCGGCAACCGCAAACTGCGCCAGCAGCAGGCGCTGCAGTTCGAACTGGAAAAGAATAAAGCCGAGCTTGAAGAGTACCGTGAAGAGCTGGTCAGCCATTTTGCGCGCAGCGCCGAGCTGCTGGATAACATGGCGCACGACTACCGTCAGCTGTATCAGCATATGGCGAAAAGCTCTAACAACCTGCTGCCGGATTCCATGGCAGACGCCAACCCGTTCCGCAACCGCCTGGAAGAGTCTGAAGCCAGCAACGATCAGGCGCCGGTCCAGATGCCGCGCGACTACTCCGAAGGCGCATCCGGATTACTGCGCGGTGGCGCAAAACGCGATTAAACAATCGCCTCTGATAAAATATTCTCCGGGCGCGCCCATCGCGCCCGCTCCTTCCCCACTTCCCGGCTACAATTTAAACCAGTCCCCACATTGTTACCTGCGCAAAAATTCAATAACATCAGGTTATTCAGGACATTTTTCCATACACCTCAGGTTACGAGAGCCAGCATCTAATGAAGAAACAGACTTTGCTGTTGAGTGCGTTAGCGTTAAGCATTGGGTTATCGTTGTCGGTTCTGCCTCCGGCAGCAGCATCCTTACCGACTCAGGTGCCCGGCCAGGGCGCGTTACCAAGCCTGGCGCCGATGCTGGAAAAGGTCCTGCCGGCGGTAGTCAGCGTCCAGGTGGAAGGCACTGCCTCGCCGACGCTCAATATGCCGGAAGAGCTGAAGAAATATTTTGGCGATAACGCCCCGCAAGAGCAGGCGCAGCCGTTCGAAGGGCTTGGCTCCGGCGTCATTATCGACGCAGCGAAAGGCTACGTGCTGACCAATAACCACGTCATCAATCAGGCGCAGAAGATCAGCGTCCAGCTGAACGATGGTCGTGAATTTGATGCCAAACTGGTCGGTAGCGATGAACAGAGCGACATTGCTCTGCTGCAGCTGATTAAGCCGTCAAACCTGACGCAAATCGCCATTGCTGACTCCGATAAACTCCGCGTCGGCGACTTCGCCGTCGCCGTCGGCAACCCGTTCGGCCTTGGTCAGACCGCCACCTCCGGCATTATCTCTGCCCTTGGCCGCAGCGGCCTGAACCTTGAAGGGCTGGAGAATTTCATCCAGACCGATGCCTCCATCAACCGCGGCAATTCCGGCGGCGCGCTGTTGAACCTCAACGGCGAGCTTATCGGGATCAACACCGCGATCCTGGCGCCGGGCGGCGGCAGCATCGGCATCGGCTTCGCCATCCCGAGCAACATGGCGAAAACCCTCGCCGACCAGCTCATTCAGTTTGGCGAAATCAAGCGCGGCCTGCTGGGCATTAAAGGCATGGAAATGAGCGCCGATATCGCCAAGGCGATGAACCTCAACGTTCAGCGCGGCGCCTTCGTCAGTGAAGTGCTGCCAAACTCCGGGTCCGCCAAAGCGGGGATCAAATCCGGCGACGTCATCGTTAGCCTGAACGGCAAGCCGCTGAATAGTTTTGCCGAACTGCGCTCGCGGATCGCCACCACCGAGCCGGGGACCAAAGTCAAACTGGGCCTGCTGCGCGATGGAAAACCGGTCGATGTCGAAGTGACGCTGGATAAGAGCACCTCCTCCACCGCCAGCGCTGAGCTGATTATCCCGGCTCTGCAGGGTGCCTCGTTCAGCGACGGTCAGATGAAAGATGGCACCAAAGGGGTGGTGATCGATAATGTCGATAAAGGCAGCGCCGCCGCCCAGGTCGGCCTGCATAAGGATGACATTATCATTGGCCTTAACCGCGAGCGTATTCATTCGATTGCCGAATTACGCAAAGTGCTCGAAGGCAAACCGCCGGTCATCGCCCTGAACGTGATCCGCGGCAACGAAAGCATCTATCTGCTGCTGCGCTGATTGTCTCCCCGGACATCGCCGCCATGTGCGATGTCCGGGCAACTCATGCTATGCTGCGCCTGACCATTCATTAACGATATCTGCATCATGCCTGGAAAGTTATTACGTTCAGTACTCATCGGTTTGCTTGTCGGGGGCCTGCTGTTGGCCCTGATGCCCTCGCTGCGCCAGTGGCAGCTAGCGCCGACCACCCAGAATGATACGGCAGACGACTCCCCGGCGAGCTATAACGCCGCCGTACGCCGCGCCGCGCCCGCCGTAGTGAACGTCTATAACCGCGCCCTGAACAGCACCAGCCATAATCAGCTGACGCTTGGCTCCGGGGTGATCATGGACCAGCGCGGCTATATCCTGACCAACAAGCATGTGATTAACGATGCCGACCAGATTATCGTCGCTCTGCAGGACGGCCGGGTCTTCGAAGCGCTGCTGGTAGGCTCCGATTCCCTGACCGACCTCGCGGTGCTGAAGATCAACGCTACCGGCGGGCTGCCGGTGATCCCGATCAACCCGAAACGCACGCCGCACATCGGCGATGTGGTGCTGGCGATTGGCAACCCCTATAATCTGGGACAGACCATCACCCAGGGGATCATCAGCGCCACAGGGCGCATTGGCCTCAACCCCACCGGCCGCCAGAATTTCCTGCAGACTGACGCCTCGATCAACCACGGTAACTCCGGCGGGGCGCTGGTGAACTCCCTCGGCGAGCTGATGGGGATTAACACCCTCTCCTTTGACAAGAGCAACGACGGCGAAACGCCTGAAGGCATTGGCTTTGCGATCCCGTTCCAGTTAGCGACCAAAATTATGGATAAACTGATCCTGGATGGCCGTGTGATCCGCGGCTATATCGGCATTAGCGGCCGGGAGATCGCCCCGCTGCACGCGCAGGGCGGCGGGATCGATCAGATCCAGGGGATCGTCGTTAACGATGTCGCGCCGGACGGACCGGCCGCGCAGGCGGGGATCCGCGCCAACGACGTGATCATCTCCGTGAATGACAAACCCGCGGTCTCCGCGCTGGAGACAATGGATCAGGTGGCCGAGATCCGCCCGGGTTCAGAAATTCCGGTGGTCATCATGCGTGATGATAAGAAAATCACGCTCCATATCGCCGTCCAGGAATACCCGGCCACCAACTAAGCGGCTCCCCGTTTGGGGAGCCACGTTAATCGCTAAATACCGGACCGGCCGGGAATCTGACCAGAAACCCGGTCACCGCCAGCAGCGATCTCAGCGCGGGCCATACAACCTGTCGCTCGCGAAGCTCATCATCCAGCGTCAGTAGCGCAAATTCCCCCTTCTCACCCAGCACGCCACCCTGCCAGAGCAGGCGCTGCGCCTGCTGCCGCGCCCAGGGCGACTCACTCTTCCAGGCCAGCAAATGCAGCATCGCCTGCTGCAGACAGACGCTGTGGGAATGGTTATCCCGCCGCAGCCGCCGGTAGACGGGCAGGGACACGCTGCGCACGGTATAAAATCCACTGCCCGCCTCTTCATCGCCTTCAGGAATAGCGCGGGCGAACTGCCCCGCCACGTCGCACAGCCGGTTGTGCGTCAGCGGAAGTTGCCGGGCGCTGAGCGCCCCGGCCGCCATGCACAGCAGACCGCTGCGCTGCAGCGAGGGCGTCGCGGGGCGCACGACCGCCGCCGGTAAGGCAGTCACCGCCCGTGTCGCCTCGTCAGCGTTGTGGTCAGCGCCGGCCTCATAACAGCTGGCCAGCAGCGCTTCACCAGGCGTGGCGTTCAGCGGGGGCGAAAGCAGGTTCAGCGCCGGCTGCAGTTGTGCAAGTTCATCGCCTGACGCCAGCATGGCGTCAACCACCGCCACCCGTGTTGATGTCCGGTTTTCCGGACAGCATGCTATGGCTTCATTCATCACCGTCTCCTTATGAGAAATCTCCGCGGCCGACATGCCAGCCGCGGAAACAGGCCGGCCTACATCGCCAGCACGTACTTGAGCATCACCCCGGCGGCGATCGCCGAGCCGATCACCCCCGCCACGTTCGGGCCCATCGCGTGCATCAGCAGGAAGTTCTGCCCGTCCGCTTCCAGACCCACCTTGTTCGACACCCTGGCCGCCATCGGCACCGCCGACACCCCGGCTGAACCGATCAGCGGGTTGATCGGGTTCTTACTGAACCTGTTCAGCAGCTTCGCCATCAGCACCCCGGCGGCGGTCCCCACGCAGAAGGCGATTACCCCCAGCAGCAGGATCCCCAGGGTCTGCGGCTGCAGGAACTTGTCCGCCACCA